>JAEUJL010000523.1 GCA_016794835.1 Gemmatimonadota bacterium
GGTTCTGCAGCTGCAGCGCCTGCACGATCTGCGAGACCCCGACCCCGGCCGCCTGCATGGCGTCGGGACGGATCTGCACGGTCAGCTCACGTTCGACCTTGCCGGGCACGGTCACCTCGGCGACCCCCGGGATCGAGCGCAATTCGCGCGTGATCCCCGGGTCCACGAGCCGCGTGAGCTCGGCCGACGACAGGTTGACCGACGACACCGCGAGCGACACGATCGGACGATCGGTGTCGCTAACCTTGCGGATGATCGGTTCCTCGAGCTCCGGCGGCAGGTCCTGCCGGATGCTGGAGATCGCATCGCGGATATCCTGCGTCGCCTCCTGCAGCGGCTTCTCGAACTGGAACTCGACGAAGACCTGGCCAAAGCCGTCTTGCGCCGACCCGTTCACGCGCTTGACCCCCGTGATGGAGGACAAGGCCTCCTCCACGGGGTCGAGCACCTCGCGTTCCACGCCGTCCGGCGAGGCGCCCGGGTAGATCAGGCCCACCGTGACAAACGGGGGTTGCACGTCCGGGAACTCGTCGGTCTGCAGCTTGAACAGGGCGAAGATGCCGCCGACGACCAGGGCCAGCATCGCGACGATCGTGATGACCGGGCGCTTGATGGCAAAATCGGAAATGAACATGAGGGGGTGTCCTGGTCAGTTCTTCGGGGCGGCCGCGGCCGGCGCCTCGGGGGTGGCCTTCGCATCGGCGGGCGCCGAGACCTTCACCGGGGTCCCGGCGGAGATCCCCTGTGCCGCACCAACCAGGAGCGTGTCGCCCAGGGCGATCCCCTCGATGATCTCGACGCGCTCGCTCTCCTCGTCCTTGAGTCCCACCTTCACCTCAACCCGCTCGACGCGCCCGCCCTTCAGGCGCATCACCGCGGGCCGGAGCCCGCGCATGTCCACCGCCGTGGCCGGCGCCGTCAGCCCCTCGCGCTTGTCGGTGGCCAGGCGGCCCTCGGCAAACAGGCCGCCAACCAAACCACCTCGTGCATTCGGGATCGAGACCATCACCTTCACCTGGCCCGTCGTGGCATCGGCTTCCGGGTTGACGCGGGTCACCCGGCCCTCAAAGCTCCGGTCCGGGTAGCCACTGATCCGGAAGCGCACGGGAACGCCGACCCGCACCGAGGTCAGCTGCGACGCCGGCACCGAGCCCTCGAGCCGCATGCTGGACGGGTCGATGATCGTGAACATCGCCGCCCCCGGCGAGACCACGTCGCCGGCATTGGCCGTGCGCGCACTCACGATGCCGCCAAACGGGGCCCGGACCTGGGCATCGTCCAGCTGCTTCTGGGCCAGGGTGAGCCGGGCCTGCGCATCCGCCAGCTGCGACTGTGCCGCCTCATGGTTCCAGCGCACGCTCTCGAACTCGCGGTCACTGATCGCGCCGGCTTCCTTCAGCTTGGTGAAGCGGTCCAGCTCACGCTGCGCCATGTTGAGGCTGCTCTGCGCCGTGTTCACCCCGCCGCGCGCGGAGAGGAACGCGTCCCGCATCGTCCGGTCATCGATACGCGCCAGGAGGGCGCCCCGCGCCACCCGGCTCCCCTGGTCCGCGAGCGTCTGCAACACGGGACCGGGGACCTCCGCGCGCACCGTGGCCTCACGTTCGGCCGCGAGCGACCCGCTGATCGCCGGCCCGCTGGAGACCAGCTCGCGGCTCACCACCGCGATGTTCTCCGGTCCCACGTTCATGGTCATCGGGGTCGCCGCCTCGGTCGCATCCTTCGCCGAGGCCTCCGGCCCGCCACACGCCGCCACCGCGCCCAACGCGACACCGGCCACCGCTACTCGATATGTCAACATGTTCAGGAAAGTTGGTTGTCGTCGTTGGGTCACTGCGGAATCTGTGAGGTGGCCGCCGTCGGCGTGGCGCGCGACCCGCCTTGCTGCGGGGCCTGCACGCCACCGGACGGCGCACCACCACCCGCCGCCGCGCCGAATCCACCCGCGGCGGCACCGGCCGCGCCACCAAAGCCCCCGGTCGACCCGAGCGGCAAGTCGCGCAACAGCGCCAGGCGCATGCGGGCCACCTGGAGGTTGCGGGCCGCCTGGGCGCGATTCACCGCGGCCTGTTCAAGCAGGAGCCGTGACTCCGACAGCTCCAGCTGGGTCGAGATCCCCTCGCGGAACCGGACCTCGGCGATGCTGTAGGCCCGCGCCGCCTGCTCCGAGGTGCCCTGGCTTGCGTTGAACGCCGCTTCGGCCTGCTGCAGCTGGAAGACCGACTGCCGCGCGTCCAGCGCCGCCAGCTCCCGCGTCTGCTCCAGGCGCGCCCGCGCCTCGTCCACGCCGGCCTGCGCAATCAGCTGCTCGCCCTTGATGCGCCCGCCGACAAACAACGGAAAGGAGGCGCCGAGGGCGACGGTCCAGTTGTTCAGGAAGGACCCCCAGCTGGGGATCCCCGTCCCGAACCCGACGCGGCTGTACGCGCTGCTCAAGCTCACCGTCGGGATCCACTCGCTCTTCGCGATGGCCAGCTGCGCCTCCGAGGCCCGCACATTCTCGTCCAGCTGCCGCACCGTGGCCCGCGAGGAGGCGCTCGTGTCGGGGGTCGCGCCGCGCAGCGCCACGTTGGCCACCTGCGCCACCGGGGTCACCGCGGCATCATCGATCGGCGTCGTGAGCCGCACCGGCTCCCCGTACGGCAGGTTCAGCAACTGCTGGAGGCGGAGGTAGGCCAGGTCACGGTCCGTCTGCCGCTGGATCAACACGGGGCGCTGGTTGTCGCGCGTCACGCGCGCGCGCAGCAGCTCGAACTCCGACTGGTTGCCCACCTGCCGCGCCAACGTCGTCTGGCGGAGCGTTCCCTCGGTCTGCGCCAGCGACGACTCGGCGATGGCCACCAGGCGATCGGCCAGGGCGGCATCGTAGTACGCCTCCGTCACCTGCAGCGCCATGAGCGCCCGCTGCGACGACACCTCAATGTCGGCCGAGCGTCGGCCCGCCTGCGCCGCGCGGTGCTGCGCCTGCACACGGCCACCAGAGTACAGGGTCACCGCCCCGTTGACGGCAAACTGGTACTGGTTCCGCGCGCCGAAGCCGACGCGGGAGAAGTCGAGGCCACCCCCGCTCTGCGTGCAGCGCGAGAAGCGCTCCAACCCGCGCACGCGGTCCGCGTCGGTCGCGCCCGCCGGCGCGAGATAACGGATACACGGCTGGAAGTAGCTCGTCGTGTCACGCGGCGGGACCGGCGGTTCCGTCGCGGGCACCGGAGGCGGCGCGGTATTGAAGGCGGAAAACTGGGTGGCGAGCGTTCGCGTGTACCCGGCCGTTCCGCTCACCTGGGGCAGGTATTGTGACTTGGCCTGCAGCAGCTGGCCGTCAGCCCGGCGAACACCGGCCTGCGCGATGCGCAGTGCCTCGCTCTGGGTCTCGGCCATGCGCAACGCCTCCTCCAGCGAGAGCGTGCGCGCACCCTGCGCGAGACCTGCGGCGGGAATCGCGAGCGCCAGGACCACCGCGCGACGCAACGAAGGGAGTGTCATAAGGCGAATGGGAGTCAAGGACTGAAGGTGTGGCATGTTGGTACGATCGTGATGGGTCACTTGACCCCCACGGCGCGACGCGATGCGCCTGCTGCGGACGGCTGGATGCCGAGGAACGACAGGAACACCTCGACATACTTGCGCGCCGCTTCTGATTCCGGCTCCGGATAGGCGGCCGGCACCACGTCCCGCCCGATCGCATCGGCGAAGATCGAGGACGAGAGCATCGCGCACGCGGTCCGGAGCATGTCAGCATCGGCCGCCGTCTCGGGAGGGCGCACCTTGCTGGCGTACTCGAACAACTGGTGCAGGTACGGCGCCTTGGCCTCCGCGATCACGCTGCGCATTTCCGGGTGCTCGTCCAGCTCGGCCATCGTCCGCCGAATCACGGTGCTGATCCCGCGCATGAACGCGAGGTGCGACGAGGACCACTCGACGAGCTCCTGCTCGACGTCACCAGGTTGAGCGGGGAGCGCGCAGACACACCCCTGGGGATGCACGCACGCCATCGCCTCGGTGAGCAGCTGTGACTTTGAGCCGAAGAGCCGAAAGAGCGTGACTTCATTGACTCCGGCGACCTCGGCGATGCGACGGGTCGTCGCTCCGCGAAATCCCGATTCGGCAAAGACCTGGGCGGCCGCTTCCAGGAGCTTGTCGCGACTGACTATGGACACGAGGTGGAGTTCGGGTGGCTGGTTGCTGGGGGGTCCTGGGGACCCGCTTCGATGGGCTGGTTCGGCCCCAAAGCAAGCAGGTGCTTGCATACAACGCGCGGGCTCCTGTCAGGGTTTCAGCCCCCCCCCGGACCGGGGCCCGAGGGCCAGACCACCACACCTCGTCGCGTCGCCGCCGCCTCCCCATCCCTGACTCGGTCAATCTGACCGGCTCGGGGGTGTTCGGGATCCCCCATCACCGGTCAGGAGGTCCACTTCCGGGGTTCCTGGCGCTCCGGAGCTAAAGCAGGAGCCTGATCGGCCGAGCTTATGTGAGCCACGACACCATGGCACCCAATCTGCGAATCACATCGGTAACGGGAGGCAACATGCGACGCACGACGGCCGGCTTCACCTTTGTCGAGATCCTCATCGCCCTCACGATGTTCGGGATCCTCACGGCGGTTGCTGTCCCGCGCTACCGCCAATTCAAGGAGCGGGCGTTCCTGGCCACGATGAAGTCCGAGCTGGGTTCCCTGCGCGTCGCCCAGGAGGCGTTCTGGGCCGAGAACCAGGCGTACACGGCCGACACCGCCCAGCTCGACTGGAACGGCTCGTCGGACATCAAGCTGGCCCTGGCGTCCTCGGACCTGTTCGGTGGCTTCACCGCGACGGCGACGCACGTCCTCGCCCCTTCATTGACGTGCTCGACGTCCGTCGGGAAGGACGCGACGACCTTCGCCTCGGGCGACATCATCTGTACCTCGACCTCCGGCGGTGCCGCGGCAGGGGTCACGCCGTAACGCCTTCCGGGTGCTGGGGCCCCGCCTTCGGGCGGGGCCTTTTTTTTCTTGGCGCTCGTTTACCTTCGAGGGTCCGCCTACCCCCCCTCATGCGTCCACGTCACGGCCTCACACTGATCGAGCTGCTGCTGGTCATGCTCGTTGTCTCCATCCTCGCCGGGATTGGGTACGGCCGCTGGCAGGACGCCAAGGCGAAGGGGTTCATCGCCACGATGACGGCGGACCTGGCGGAGCTGCGGATTGCGGAGGAGGGGCACTGGGCGGAGAACCAGAAGTACTCGACGGACACCACCCAGCTCGACTGGACCCCCACCAGCCAGGTGAGCGTGTCGATCACCTCATCGGACCTGACCGCGGGCTACGATGCCCAGGCGACACATACAGCGCTCCCCGGCGTAGTCTGCGACATGTACGTCGGTCGTGCGAGCGGAACGCGTCCCAGTGGAGAGGTCGAATGCAAATGAGTCCAGGCGCCGCATGAATCCGGTCGCCATCAGCCTGCAGATCATCGCGGGGATCGCGGGGAGCCACCTGGCCGCGATGGTCCGCCCTCGTCGTGGCCTGGGTCCGCGCTTAAATACGGCGCTGGGGGCGATCGCTGGCGTCGCGGGAGGCTCCCTGCTGGGCGGGGTGTTCGGGCGCGGCACCTGGCCAATGATCGCGAGTGCGTCGCTGACGGGCGCGGTGCTCGTCTCGATCCTCGGGGTGCTTCGCGGCGAACGGCCGACGGCGCACCCGATGCCGGAGCCCGGCCAGCAGGGATAGCTTGCGGCGACCCCCAGCGTCGAGCGCTCTCTGCCTGACCTTGTCTTTCGCTTCGCGACCCGCGCGGACATTCCTGCGCTGAACGCGCTGATCCGGGAATCCGCCGCGACACTGAGCGCGGGGTTCTACACCGCGGACGAGACCGACGCCGCCATCCGGTACGTCTTTGGCGTGGACTCGATGCTCGTCGACGACCAGACGTACTTCGTGGCGTCGATCGACGGATCGGACGTGGCGTGCGGCGGATGGAGCCGACGCGGCGCACTGTACGGCGGGGACCAGCGCCGCATGGAGGAGGCTCCCCTGCTCGATCCCAAGGTGGACGCGGCGCGCATCCGGGCGTTCTTCGTGTCACCGCGGTTTGCGCGGCGCGGGATCGGTCGCCGCATGCTCGACCATTGCATCGCGGCGGCGGTGGCCGAGGGGTTTTCCGCGGTCGAGCTGATGGCCACGCTCCCGGGCGTCCCGCTCTACGCCCAATGCGGCTTTCGCGAGTTGGAGAAGGTGACCGACACGATGCCGAACGGGGTCGGCGTCCGTTTTGTGCGGATGCGACGCGAGCTCGCCCCACCCGACGGCGGGTGACGTGATCCCGTCGGCACGTGCCATTCGCTGGGGGATGTGGCTCTCGGGCCATCTCCCGGCCGGTGTGTTGCGCGGGGCGGCGCGCCTGGTGGGCCATGTGGCCTGGTCCATGGCGCCCGGCCGCCGGCATGTCATCGCAACCAACATGGAGTATCTCGTGGCGGACCCCACCGCGCGCGCGCAACGCGGACACCGGGTGCTCCCCAACATGCTGGAAGCGGCCACGGACTTGTGGCGGCTTCCCTCGCTCGACGGCCCGGGGCTGGATCGCCTCGTGGACTCCCGCGGCCTGGAGCACCTCGATGCGGCCATCGCCGCGGGTCAGGGCGTCATATTGGCGACCGCACATCTGGGACCGTACGAGCTGGCGGGAGCCTGGCTGGCCCACCGGGGGTATGCGGTGCATGCCATGGTGGAACGCATGCCGGAGGAAACCGGGGCAGCGCTCGCCGCGTACCGCTCTTCCACAGGTATGCAACTCCTCGACCGTTCGTCTGGCCCGCGGGGCCTCCTGCGTGTCCTCAAGGCCGGCGACGTCGCGGCACTGGTCTGCGACCGCATGGTCGGCGCTGGCGCGCCCGGCCAGGTCGTGCCGTTTGGCCAGGGGTTCCGCGAGATACCGGTCGGCCCCGCCTCGTTTGCCATCAGCACGGGCGCGCGGGTGGTGACCGGATCGATCGTGCGGCATCCCGTGGGGCCCTGGCGTTACCAACTGACCCTGGACCCTCCGGTCGACCCCCGCGCGCATACGGTCGCCACGCTGACCGCCCATATCGGGGCGCGATTGTCCGCGATGGCCGTCGCGCATGCCGACGAGTGGTACGTCTTCCAGCCGGCGTGGCGCGATGAGCGCTGAACTTGCGGGGCGGGTGGCCGTCGCCACGGACGCATCGTTAGGCGCGGTGGCCCGGCGCCCGGGATTCCTCCTGTTGATGGTCGGCCAGACCATCTCGCAGCTGGGCGACAAGCTCCACCACATGGCGCTCATCGCGCTCGTCGGCGCCGGGGCGCAGGTCGAGACCGGTGGGATCGAGCTGGCCAAGCTCTCCGTGGTCTTCACGGCGCCGGTCGTCCTGTTCGGCCCGCTGGCGGGGGCGCTGGTCGATCGCTGGAACAAGCGCGCGGTGATGCTGCTGTGCGACCTGTTGCGCACCCTCGTGGTGGCCCTGATCCCGTGGCTGTATGCGACCACCGGGCACCTGTGGGTCGTGTACGCCATGGCGTTCCTCGTCTTCCTGCTCGGGATCTTCTTCAACTCGGCGAAGATGGCCCTGATCCCCGACCTCGTGGAACGGCACCAACTCCTGGCAGCCAACGCCGCGCTCACCAGCGTGGGCCGGATCGCCACCGTGGTCGGGATCGTCGGGGGCGGCATGCTGATCGGATGGCCGGTCTGGCGCCGCCTGGGGTGGAGCGACTACGCGGCCGGGTTCTACCTGGACGCCGCGTCGTTCCTGGTGTCCACCCTGGCCCTGCTCGGGATCATCCTCCTCACGGGGCGCACGGGACCAGCCGCCCCGGTGCGTCGCCGCTCGGTGCGTGGGGTGCGCGCGCTCGCCGCCGATGTCAGGGAATCCGTCCGGGTAATCCACCACACTCCCGGACTGCGTTTCGCCTTTGGATCCCTCATCCTGCTGGGCGGGTTCGCCAGCACGGTGTATGTGGCGATGACCGTGTCGGTGCAAACCGTGATGGGCCGCGGGACCGCAGGAGTGGGGGTGCTGGGCGGGGTGCTGGCGGCGGGGATGGTGCTGGGGTCAGTGGGGGTGGCGTCGGTTGCGCGGGGCCTGCCCCGCACCACCGTGATCGAGGGTGGGATCGGGGTCATTGGCCTCTTGATGCTGGCCGGGGGGGCGTTCTTCAGCTACGGGGTGCTGCTCCCCGTGGCGTTCCTGGGGGGAGCCATGCTGGGACCCGTGATGATCGCGCAAGACACGCTGCTGCATGAACACGCCCCCGCGGACGCGCGCGCGGTGCTGTTCTCGACGAAGGATCTCCTGCTGGCTGGCGTCTTCGCGGTGTCCGCCTTCCTGGTGGGGGGCGCGGTCTACCTCCTCGGACGCGTCGGTGTTGATGAGCCGTATCGTTGGAGCCTTGCGGTCGTGGGCGGGGTATTGCTGGCGGCACTGCCAGTCCTGCACACGATCCGACCGGACCAAACCCATAGCTGACGAGCCGCATCCAAACCTTATGCGCATCGTTCAGATCTCCCCGTACAGCTGGGACGCCCCGGGCGGCGTCCAGGTCCATATTCGCCAGCTCTCGCGGCAGTTGCGCGAGCGCGGGCACGAAGTCCTCGTCCTCGCGCCGGGCGACCAGCCCGGGTTCCGTGAGGATGCCCGGATCGTGGGTCGCCCCTACGCCGTGAGCGTCAACGGTTCGGTCGCCCGCCTCTGCTTCTCGCGGCGATCCTCCCGCGTGGTGGCGAAGGCCCTCGACACCTTCGTCCCGGACGTCATCCATGTGCACGACCCGCTGACGCCGAGCACCTCGATGCTGGGGGTATTGCACAAGAACGCGCCGGTGGTGGCGACCTTTCATTCGTACTTTGCGCGCGACCATGTGGAGGGTCGTGCCTACACCGCCCTGGCGCCGCTGCTGCGACCGGTGTGGCGCCGGGTGGATCGCCGGCTCGCCGTCAGCGCCGCCGCGCGCGACTCGGTCTGCTCGCGCATGGGCCCGGCCGCCATCGAGATCGTGCCCAACGGCGCGGATGTCGACGTCTTCGCCAACGCGCAGCCGGCCGCGCTCGGCGGTGGGCGCAAGCTGTTGTTTGTCGGGCGGCTCGAGCCGCGCAAGGGATTCCCGGTGGCCATCCGCGCCTTCGCCCAGCTGGCGCCGGACTTCCCCGACCTGCGACTCGTGGTCGTCGGGGACGGCGAGGACCGTCGGGCGGTCGAGCTGCTCCCTCCCGAGCTCCGGGCCCGCGTCGACATGCTCGGCAAGGTGTCGTACGAGGCCTTGCCGACCTACCACCAGGCAGCCGACGTCTTCATCAGCCCGGCCACGGGGAGCGAGAGCTTCGGGATCGTCCTGGTGGAGGCCATGGCGGCGGGTCTCCCGCTCGTCGCGAGCGACATCGTGGGATACCGGGAGGTGGCCCGCCATGAGCGCGAGGGGCTGCTCGTCGCCCCTTCCGACCCGACCGCGCTCGCCCACGGCGTGCGGCGCCTGCTGGAACGGCCGAGCCTCGCGGCCGCGTTAGGCGCGGCGGGCGCGCACCGGGCACGGTCGTTCCGGTGGGACCGCATCGTCGACCGACTGGAACGGATCTACGACGGCGTCATGGTGCGGGAGCGACGGGTCCGTCCGCCGGAACGCGCGCGCCCCGTCCCCCTGTCGGTCGATGGCGCCCCAGTGGCGGCCGCGCGTTGGTCGTCCACCGTCGATGAATGGGTCGCACAGGCGGAGGGATGACGGCCTGAGCGTCCCGCGTCCCTGCCACGTGTTGCGGCGGGGGCGCGGGATGCGGGGCTAACGCAGCGCAGCGTCCATGAGGCCCTGCAGGCGCGTGGTCATCGCGTCCCAGGTCCACTCGCGATGCACCCACGCCGCGCCCGCGGCGCCCATCCGCTCACGACGGACGTCATCGGACAGCAGCTCGACCAGCGCGGTCGCGATGGCGCCGGGCGACGTCGGGTCCACCACGAGCCCGGTCTCCCCGACGCGCACCGCCTCGGGGGCGCCGCCCGAATCGCCCGCCACGACCGCCCGCCCCACCGCCGCGCCCTGCAGGAACACGGCGCCTAACGCCTCGATATCCAGCCCGAACCACCGCGCGCGACAGGGCATGGCGAACACGTCCCCGGCCCGGAAGTGCGCCGGCAGCTCCGCGTACGACACCGCGCCCGTGAGGGTGATGCGCGCGGACACGGGCGAGGCCGCCGCCATCGCGCGCAGCCGCGGGTCATACGGCCCACCTCCAACGATCAACAGCCGAGCCCGGGGAACGGCCGCAACCACCTGCGGCCAGGCGCGGATCAACAGGTCCTGCCCCTTTCGGGCGACGAGCCGCGAGACGCAGCACACCACCGGGTCATCCCCCAGGCCGTAGCGCTCGCGCACCGCCTGGTCCGAGACCCCAGGGTGGAAGTGCCCGGTGTCGATGCCGGAGGGAAGGAGCGGCATCCGCCCCTCCCAGCCAAACGCAGGCTCGAGCTTGCGGCGGGCCCAGTCGCTGACCGCTGTCACCAGCGACGCCGGTCGCCCGATGTGCGAGAGCACCCCGGGGACGAGCGCGCCGGTCAGCTCCAGCCCGTGCGAGAACCCGCCGTAGCGAATGCCCAGCTTGCGGCGAATCGCCGGTCCCATGTGCCCCAGCGGCCAGAGGGCCCCAAACAACACCAGGTCCGGACGCCGGGCGCGAAGCACCGCGTGCAGCTCGCGACGCACCCCGGGGGTCGGGAGCATCATCTCGGTCGGCAACCGCACCACCTCGTGCATGAACCCGCGATCGAACTCGGCGGCGCCGCGGTACGACGAGGTAAAGACGGTGACACGCCCCGCGGGGATCCGGCGCGAGAGCTGGTGGACATAGTCGTTGATCCCGCCGATGCGCGGCGGGAAGTCGTTGGTGACGATGCACACGGACGGAGACGACATGTCGCCAGCCAATCTCACCGGGGAAGCCCCCGTGGGCAACAGCCGCCTAACGGGCCAACGTGGAGTTGGCGAACGCCGGGTCTCCCGTCACCTCGCGGACGACCACCGGCTCCAGCCACTCCGGGACCGTCACGGGGTAGTCCGCGCTCGGCACCTCCACCTCGGCGAGGACCAGGTCGCGGTCCGTGAATTCATCGATCTCCCAGGTGAGTGCCCCATCGCGGACCCGGTGCCGACGCTTGGTGACCCGACGGCCGTCGGTGAGCGGCCAGAGTGCCTCGAACAACTCGCGCGTGCACTCCTCCTCGATCTCGAGCCTGCTGAGCCCCACCCCGGATTTCACGGTGCGGTGAAAGCGCTCCCCGGCGCGCGAGCGCGTGCGTCGCACCCGTTCCACCAGGCGATCGCCGGGCAGGTAGCCCTGGTCGATGAACACGGTCTCGCCTTCCGGCCAGTGCTCGGGTACCGCGACCAGGAGGTACTTCCGCTCGATCTCGGTGTCCGCTGGAGGGGCAAACTCACAGGCGGCAGCGACCGCAGTGATCCGATCGAAGAAGGGTTCAGCGGCGGCGCCGGTCCACGCCGCGCGGGCGGCCTGGTGCCCTTCGCGGATGCGTTCGCGGAGGACACGCGTGATTGCCACGAGTCCGGGCCGGATATCGGGCCCCGCACTCGGCGGGGACGACGACTCCTCGTCGCCGGATTCCCACAGGCGGCGGGACTCCTCGGCGAGGTGCGCCTCGGCGGTCTCGCGGACGTGCGCCAGCCAGACATGCGCGTCATGCAGGTCACCAAACGTGTCCTGCATCTGCTTGAGCTCCGCAATCGCGGCAGGCGCGCCGGCGAGGTGAGGGGCCAATGGCTCCAGCAGGTAGCGCAGTCGCTTGCCGGCGATCCGCGCCTGGTGCAGCGGCCCGGCCTCCTGCGGCTCACCGAGCTCCTTCAGCCGACGCTGCAACCGGGCGCTCGCGCGGCGCAACGCGACGGAGAGACCCCGGGCAAAGGTCGGTTCGAGCACCTCTCCATCCAGGTGCAGCGTGGCCTTGTAGATCGGCAGCATGCGTTCGAGCTCGGCGAGCGCCTCGTCCGCGGCAGCCGCCTCGCGGTCAGGGAGGGGCTGCGTCGGCGCCGCCGCGAATTGTTGGCGCAGCCACGCCGCCCCGGCTTTTTGCCTGGCCGTGAGGCCATCCATGGTCTCGTCGAGCCATGCCGTGAAGACCTGGGCGTCGCGGGGAGCGTTGGTCGCATGGGCGACGGCCCGCAGCGCACGCAGCGGGCGCTTCACGTTGCGGCGTCCAAGGGCCGCGCGATGGCTGCGCAGCCAGCTGCGCAGTCGGCGGACGGCCACCCGGAAGTCGTGCAGGGCCTCCGGGTCGCCCCCCTGCTGAAGCGCGACGAGCGCCTCGGCAACCCGAGCGGCTAGCACACGGGCCACGGCGCGCACCCCCACCTGGGCGGGCGCGTGCAACAGGGAGGCCTCGAGTCCGGCGTGTGCCATGCGTTCCGTGACCTTCAGGAAACAAGGGGCGGGAAAGGTACTCCGCCCCCCCGCGCGGTCCAGTCGGGCCGTGTAACGATCGCCGACCGGACCATGTGCCGTTCGTTAGGCTACGGCACCTGCACCGGGACCGGGAACGGCCCGAAGTCCGCGTGGTTCTCGATCAGGTGGAAGAGCGAGACGTTCACCGAGGTCGTCGTGCCAGCGGTGCCGCGCATCGTCCCGGCAAACGGCCCCGTGCGCGTGAAGGTGACCCCCGTCCCGCCGGTCACGTCCAGCCGGAACTCGGCCGACGTCACGAGCGACTCCACCGAGCCGTCCGCCTTGAGGAACACGGCGCTCAGCGGCTGGTCGGCCGTGGTGAGCCGCAGCGGACCACCGGTGACGGCGCCATTCTCCGCGACCGTAACGGTCGAGGCACCCACCGTCAGCCGGACGGTGGCGACTTCGGGCTCCTCTTCTTCCGGATCCGTGGATTCCTTGCAGGCCGTGGCCACAAGGGAGAGCATCAGGGCGACGGCAAGCCGCCGCGGCATCGCGATGGAATACATGACAGGTGACCCCCAGGGTCGATCAGGTGTGGGTGACACGACGCGCCGGCGTGACGCCGCGTGCGCGTGTCAAACGAAGGAAGGCAGGTGTGACGAGGGGCGCGTGGCGCCCGTGACGTCAGCGCGGGGGCGCGCGTGGACGGGCCGCAACGCCCAGTCCGGCCGTGCGACATCCTTCGGGATCGCGGGACACCACCCGGCGATCGTTCGCGCCGCGCACGGCAAGGTCGGCCGTGGACGACGGGGTGCCTGCCGAGCGCAGCACCCGGCACAGGGAGCAGGCCTCGGGGTGGTGCGTGAGCGGGCAATCGGTGCGGCCCGGCTCCTCGACATGCGCCACCGCCCCATACGCTGACGCCTCGACCTGGGCATCCAACGCCGGGACCACTCCCACCGCAAAGAGCTGCAGGAGGAGGAGGCCAAGCCAGGCCAGGCGCGAACGGGGAGTCATCGGAGTCACGTCAAAAGCACCAGGCGAACCATACGAACCACCACGGGACGGCGTCAATCGGTCGCCCTACTTGATCCCGACCTGCCCCTTGATGGACTCGATCAGCCGCCCCGAATCGAAACCGACCCCGCGCCGAAAGACGGTCACGGTATTCCGTATGACTGTCGGGGATTCCGCGAGGTTCCCGCGCAGGAGCACCAGGTCCGCCTGCTTGCCGACCTCGACGGTCCCGACGTCCCCGTCGATCCCGAGGACGCGTGCCCCGTTCCGGGTCATCACGGCGACGGCCTCGACGGGCGACAGCCCTGCCTCCACGAGGAGTTCATAGTTGCGCTGGTCCCCATAGCCGGCGATGACGTGGAGGCAGCACGGGTCCGAACCGGCGGCCAGGAGCCCCCCCGCGCGGAGGTACGCGACCTCGAACGCCATCGTCTTGCGCAGCACCTCC
>JAEUJL010000611.1 GCA_016794835.1 Gemmatimonadota bacterium
CGCGCCCTCACTCGCACGCGCCCGCGAGCGCGGCCTGACGTTCCGGGTCCAGCCCCGTGCGGGCCGGTGGCATCGCGTCGAGGTACGCCGTTCGCGCTGCCCGACACCGCGCAACCGCACCCGCACTGCGAGACGCCGTGAGCATCGCCATCACGCTGCTCGTGTACAGCTGCCCGATGTTGCGCGAGACCGGGTCCATCAGCACGGACGAGTCCGCATACCCACGGTAGCGATACGCCGTGAGCAGCCGCTGGCGCAGTGCCTCGGCGTCGGTCGCCGGCGTATCCACCGGCACGATGCGCCAATGCAATCCCTCCAATCGCGCATGCCGCGTCAGCCAGGAGAGCACGCCCTCGGCGCCGGTCACCGCAAAGGTGAGCGGACGCCGCCATGCGTTGGTACGCACCATGTCCACCAGTGCGCGATCGGCGGGTGAGAACGCGGTCCCATAGGTCGGCCGCGGCCGGCCGATGAACGTGCCCGGCAGGACGCTCCCCGTCGGCAACGCGAAGTGCCCCGCGTCCTGGGTGATCGGCACCGTCACGACCGAGTCCACCGCCGTGGTGTCCGTCAGCACGGCGACGCGTGAGATGGGAAAGGTGGGATCGCGACGCGTGTGCTGCGCCACGTACCACGGCGTGTTGAGCAGGCTCATGTTGATGACCGTGACATCGGGGCGCACCCCTTCCACGTCCTGCAGGTACCAGAGCGGGAAGGTGTCGTTGTCCCCCACGGTGAAGTAGATGGCGTTCGGCGGGAGCCCTTCCAGCGCATTGGCCGCGAAGTCGCGCGTGAAGTACCGTCGCGACGCATCGTGGGCAGTCCACTGCGAGGCCAGCTGCACGAGCGGTACCAGGCCGATCACGACCGCGGCACTGGCGGCCGCCCATCGCCGACCTTCACGCCTGCGCTGCGCCACCCACTCCCCCGCCCACCCGGTGCCTACGGCGACCAGCATCCCGACGATCACCACCACCGGGAGGTAGTGCCTGTCCATCGGGCGAAAGTAGTCGGCCGGGATGTTGAAGTACGCGATCGTCGTCACCGCATGCAGCCCGATCACGGCGGCCAGGGCCACCGCCAGGCGCTGGGCACGCGCGCGCAGCACGACCCATCCCGTGAGTGCCGCCACGAGTGGCAGCCACCCCAACACGCCCAGGGACGACGAGGCGTGCGCCAGGTTGTCGCCGAACACCTGCACGAAGTCCGCCACCTGCACACCGAGCAGGTTGGCATTCCGCGGCCACAGCTTGACCAAAAAGCCCCCGCCACGACTCTCCAGGCTCAGGTAGTCCCAGAAGGTGCGCCAGGTCGTCGGCTCGTACATGTTGAGCGACGACGAGGTGTACCTCGCCAGCGGGATGACCAGGAGATGCACCGCGAGCCCGGCGACGAGCCCCGCCGTTCCAGCGATCCACGAGCGTGCGCGGGCCAACGTGGATGGCTGCCGGATGAGGATCCAGGCGAGCGCCGAGGGCAGGAGCAGTGCGTTGGTGCGATGCACGCTCAGGTCGAGGCCGAACAGCAGCCCCATCACGAGCAGCCACCGCCATGCATCCGGGTGCTCCGCGGCTTCCCACCACCGCAGCATCACGGTGAGGATCAGCCCGGTGAACAGCGCCGTCAGGATGTACGGCGTGAACTTGATGGCATGTTCCCACTGGGTCGCGGCAAAGGCCACGGCCAGCGCGCCTAACGCGGATCCTGTCAGTGCCCCCCGGCCGCCGGCCGCAGCCGCGTCAGCGGCGGCCATCCGCGTCACGCGTCGCGCGACCACGAACACGAGCCCGATGGTGAGCGCTGCGATGACCCCTGCCAGGAGGTTGAGGACGCGGGCCGCTGGCAGGTCAAGCGGGAGTCGCGTGAGAGGGTAGCCGATCAGGGTGAGGAGCAGCGACCCTGGCGGCGAGGTCAGGCCGAGGGTGGCCGCCGCGTGGGAGTAGTTGCTTGCATCCCACCAGGTGATGGTGGG
>JAEUJL010000659.1 GCA_016794835.1 Gemmatimonadota bacterium
CGCGATGTCCTTCGTGTGGTGAAAGACCGAGTCGTCGTACCCAAAGGCGAGGTAGTCCGGGCCGACCACCTTCCGTTCCCCGGACTCGGTCAGCACCTCGCATGACTCCACCACCTCGGCGATGAACATCGTCCGTTCCCGTTCGGGAGCCGGCGAGAGGAAGTGCAGGTTCTGCCAGACGGCGCCGCCCACGGTAGACGGGATGCCGATGTAGTGTTCCAGCCCGCTGAGCCCCGCCCCGATGGCGGCAAAGATCAGTTCCTTGATGGTCGTCCCGCTCTCGGCCCACAGGTGCGTGGAGTCGACCTGCCGCCAATGCCTGGCCACGTTCCGGATGACGAGCCCGCGAAAGCCCTTGTCGCCGACCAGGATATTCGCCCCCAGCCCGAGGACGAAATGCGGCACGCCCAGCTCGCGCGCCAAAATGACCGCGTTTGCCAGGTCATCGGCCGAGGTGGCATCGTATAGAAGGTCCGCCGGACCGCCAATGCGGAACGTGGTGTATGGAGCCAGCGGCACGCCGGGGCGCAAGCGGTCCACGTCCAGGAAGGAGCGCGCAGCGGTGGTGAAGCGGTCCAGAGGACTTGGCATGGGGGAAAGATCAGGTGCAGGACTCGAAGTTGGTAGCCTGACGTTCAACGACGCTGGGCCCCGGCTTTCGCCGGGGCGCGTGAGAGGGTGGCGTCGTTAGCATCACCGGACAACGACGCTGGGCCCCGGCTTTCGCCGGGGCGCATGAGAGGGTGGTGTCGTTAGCATCACCGGACAACGACGCTGGGCCCGGCTTTCGCCGGGGCGCGTGAGAGGGTGGCGTCGTTAGCATCACCGTCTCGCGGCGCTGGGCCCGGCGCTCGTTTTGTGGGGCCGTCGTTCGCATCACCTCGCACATTCAACACCGGAACTTCACGTGGCTCGCTTGCTCCGCCGCATCACCCCCGCCCTGCTCAGTCTCCTGCTGCTCCCCGCGCTGGCCATCGCGCAGCGCGCCGAGCTGGAGAAGATCCTCTCGAAGAAGCTCCTGCCCAACGGGATGGAGATCGTCGTGCTCGAGAATCATGGGGTGCCGCTCGCGACGGTGGAACTCAACGTGCGCAACGGCTCCTTCACCCAGGGGAAGGGCTACGAAGGACTCGCTCACCTGTACGAGCACATGTTCTTCAAGGCCAACGAGGCGTTGCCGAACCCTGACGAATTCCTGTCGCGGGCCTCGGACTTGGGCGCCGTGTTCAACGCGACGACGCAGGAGGAGCGGGTCAACTACTACATGACGCTCCCGAAGGACTCGGTCGCAGGAGCCATCCAGCTCATGGCTGCGGCGATGCGCACGCCCATGTTCCTCAAGGAGGAGCTCGAGCGCGAGCGCGAGGTGGTGCTCGGGGAATACGACCGCCAGGAGTCCAATCCGCACTGGGCCTTCCAGCGCGACCTCAACATGGCGCTGTATCCCGGCCAGTACTCTCGCAAGAACGTGATCGGCGATCGCGAGATCCTGCGGACCGCGGAACCAGCGAAGCTCTTCGAGATCCAGAAGAAGTACTACATCCCCAACAACACCGTGCTGATCGTCACGGGCGACGTGAAGCCGGCGGAGATCTTCCGGTTGGCCGAGGCGGCGTTCGGCGACTGGAAGCCCGGCCCGGACCCGTTCAAGCTCGACCCGATCCCCCCGATCCCGCCGCTCAAGGGGAACGAGGTGGTGATCACCGAACAACCGGTGAATGCGGTGACGGTCTGGGTCACCTGGCAGGGGCCGAGTGTGCGGAGGGATCCCCAGGCGACCTTTGCCGCGGACGTCTTCTCCGACGTGATCAACCAGTCACTCTCCACCTTCCAGCGCCGCCTCACGGACACGGGGCTCTTCCAGTCGGTGGGATTCAACTACTACACGCTCGACCAGGTGGGGCCGATCTCGATCCAGGGACAGACCACCCCGGAGAAGCTCAAGGCGGCCCTCGCCGCGCTGGACAAGGAGATCACGCAGTTGGCCGATCCGGGCTACATCACCGCCGACCAGCTGGAGGCAGCCAAGGCGGAGCGCGCGGTGTCCACGGCGTTCGGGATGGAGCGGGCAAGCGACTTCGCCCACACCCTGGGCTTCTGGTGGTCGGTCGCGGACCTCGAGTACTACATGGGCTACATCGACAACATGGCCAAACAGACCCTGCAGGACCTGCAAGCCTACGCGAAGAAGTACATCATCGGGAAGCCGCGGATCACCGGGGTGTTGATCGACCCGGAATCGCGCAAGGC
>JAEUJL010000673.1 GCA_016794835.1 Gemmatimonadota bacterium
GAGTGGCCCGGCGCGCACGATTGGCCCTACTGGACCACCCACGTCGTCGAGAGCCTCGCCTGGATCGCCGAGCGTACCGGGTAGGGCCGCGCCTCCCGGGCGTCCCGGCTCGGGCCCCACAGGATTTGTGACCGGCCGCGCTTCTGGCCTGAGGACCGGACCCCTAACTTCTCGGCATGGCCGCGCTTTTCCCACAGGTCACCGGCGCCTTTCCCCTCGGGGAGCACCCGGCCCATCGGTTCTGGCGGTCCCCCCTTCTCGTCGGGGTGACCACCGGGGTGATCGTGCGCCTCTACCGCGCCCTCACCCTCACGGTGGGACCAAACGAGAGCCTGCTGTACGTGGGCACCGCCTTTGTCGTGGGGCAGCTCCTGGTCCTCGGGATGGCGACCCTGCACCTCGGGAATGTCACCGTGCGCCGCTGGGTGTGGCTCGCCCCCGCCTTTGCCTTCTGCGAGGCGATCGCCGAGGCCCTCACCTCGCTGGCGCTGATCGCCGGGGGATGGGAGCGCGTGGGGTCGATGCCGGCCCGCTTTTCCGACTGGTCCGAGCTCGCCCTCAACACCCTCGTGTGGCGGGTGACGGTGATCCTGCTGTTTGCCCTCCTCCTGGCTGGCGTCGTGCAGCTCGTGCGGCGCCTCAACGTCAAGCGCCTCGACCGCGAGCACACCCTCGACGCGGTCGACGGAAAACCCTAGCTCAGCGCTGCTGCTCTCCCCAATGAACCGTCTCGTCGTTGCGTCGGCCCTCGTGGTCGCCTCCTCGCTCGCCGCCCAGGATCCGCGTCGCCCGTTCGGCACCCAGCGCGAACAGGCCGAAATGCAGCAGCGCTGGCTCAAGCGCCGCATGGAGACGATCCTCCCCGGGCTCATGCGCAAGCATGGGGTGGACATGTGGGTGATCCCCACGCGGGAGTACAACGAGGACCCGACGTTCAGCTCCCTCGTGTCGCCGACGACCTTCTATGCGCGGCGCCGCACGATCTACGTCTTCTTCGACAAGTGCGCGAAGGCAGGCACGGTCGACCCGGGCGATGGCTCGTGCATCGAGCGACTCGCCCTCGGCGGCACCTCGCAGGGCAACGTCTACAAGGAGTACCGCGCCAAGCAGGTGGTCGCGAACCCGGTCAACACCCGGCAGGCCGAGTTGTGGGGCGACGCCCAATGGCAGGTGCTCAAGGAAGTCGTTGAGGAGCGCAACCCACGGGTGCTGGGCATCAACGTGTCACGCACCCACGCCTTCTCCGATGGACTCACCGCCGGCGAGATGGAGGGGATGTCGACCGCCCTCGGCAAGCGCTGGACCGATCGCTACAAGCGGACCGAGCTGCTCCCGCTCGAGTTCATCGCCGCCCGGCTGCCCGAGGAGGAGCAGTTCTACGAGAAGCTGACGCAGTTCGTGCACGCCCAGGTCGCGAAGATGTTCTCGAACGAGGTCATCACCCCGGGGGTGACACGCACCCAGGACCTCGTGTGGTGGTGGCGCCAGATGGTCGCCGACCATGGACTGACGACCTGGTTCCAGCCGTCGATCGCCATCCAGCGCAAGGGATCACTTCCCGAACTCCTCGGCGACAATCCGGTCATCGAGCCGGGTGACGTGCTCTGGTGCGACGTGGGTGTCACGGCGCTGCGCCTCAATACCGACACGCAACACAGCGGGTATGTCCTCGCCGCGGGCGAGACCGAGGTGCCGGCCGGGATCCGCAAGGCACTGGGGAACTCCAACCGACTGCAGGACATCCTGTTCGAGGAGACCCGTCCGACGCGCTCTGGCAACGACATCCTCCGCGCGGCCCTGGCGAAGTTGAAGGCGGAGGGGATCATGGGGACCATGTACTCGCACCCCATCGGGATGCACGGACATGGCGCGGGACCGCTGATCGGTCTCTGGGACTACCAGGACGGGGTCCCCGGTCGTGGGGATGCCCCTGTGATTCCAGGCATGTGGTTCTCCTCGGAACTGCAGACGACGAGTCCGGTCCCCGAGTGGGGCGGCCAGCCGCTGCGGGTGGCGCAAGAAGAGGACTTCATCGTCGGGCAGGACGGGAAGCCGCGCTGGGCCTTCAAGCGCCAGTCCGAGTTCCACCTCGTGCGCCCGAAGCCCGCGAGCTGAGCCTTATATTCCCCTCGACGCGTCGCCGCCGGCGGCGCCATACCGAGACGTCATCTGTGCAGCGCGGAAACAAGAAGCTGATTGTCGTGGGTGATCGCGTCCTCATCCGGGTGGAGGAGGGAGAGGAGCGCACCAACGTTGGCCTCTACCTTCCCCCGACCGCCATCGACTCGCAGGCGGTGCAGGGTGGCACCATCGTCGCGACCGGGCCCGGGAGCCCGATGCCGGACTTCAACGAGCACTCGGACGAGCCCTGGCGCGTTGGTCATCGGGAGCCGTCACCGCGGTTCGTGAAGATGCAGGCCGAGGCCGGCGACTATGCCCTCTTCTTCAGGAAGGCCGCGGTCGAGATCACATTCGAGAACGAGCGCTACCTGGTGGTGCCCCAGCACGCATTGCTTGCCCTGGTGCGCGAAGGCTTTCGCGAAGACTGACGTCCCGGTTTCCCCCTCGCACCATTCGTGAACTCATGATGTACGATGAACGTCTCGTCGCGCCGATGCGCGAGGATCTCACCCGGATCGGCTTTACGGAGTTGCGGACCGCCCAGGCCGTGGATGAAGCCCTCCCGGCGCAGCAGGGAACGACCCTGGTGGTGGTGAACTCGGTCTGCGGGTGTTCGGCGCGCATGGCGCGTCCCGCCGTGCGCATGGCGCTCGAGGCGGACGTTCCGCGGCCCGACCACCTGACGACGGTCTTCGCCGGTCAGGACACCGAGGCGGCGGCGCGCGCCCGCTCCTACTTCACCGGGTATCCGCCGTCGAGCCCTTCGATCGCGCTCCTCAAGGACGGGAAGCTCGTGTACATGATGGAGCGTTGGCAGATCGAGAGCCGGTCAGCGGACGCCATTGCCGCGGATCTCGCGACGGCGTTCCAGACGTTCTGCGCGGCGTCTCCCGCCTGATCGTCGTCCGTGCGCGGCGCCACCGTCACGCTGCTCGCGGATCGCAGGACAGAGGGTGCGCTGGAGGTCGCCCGGTCGTTGTCGGCGCGCCTCCGTGCGGCGGAGCCGGGCAGCAATGTCGTCCTCATCGCGGACCCGGCCTTTCGCCCGCGGACCCGGGGGGCGGGCTCGCGCGACCCGGGTGAGATCGTCGGGCCCGCATCGGTTCCGGCCCTCCTCGGCCGGCTCCCGGCGCAGGGCTACGTGCTCCTCGCCTTCCTCGGCCCCGTCAGGCAGCAGGTGGTCGCCGCCCTCGATCGATCCGCCCTGGTGGTGCTGCTCACGGACGTCGCCGTGGCCTCACTGCGCGCGGCACAACGGACCCTGCGGCTCCTCACCGAGGTGGGGTATCCCGTGGACAAGGTCGTGGTGGTCGTGGTCACCGCGAACCCCCAGGCGTCGATTGACCACAACGCGCTGCGCAGTGCCCTCCGGCGGGACGTCGAGCAGGTCCTCCCGCGCTTGATTGCCAGCGACGAGGACGCGGCGGCCTACGACGCCCTCGTCAGCCGGATTCGCAGCGCCTAACGCGCCACGCGCACCCAGTGCAGGACCTCGCGCAGCGACGGCTTCTTGCCGTACATCAGGACTCCCGTCCGGTAGATGCGTGCCGCCAGCCACATGGCACCCAGGCAGGTGAGTAGCAGGAGTGCCAGGGAGGCCACCAGTTCGAGTGGACTCACCGTGGTCAGGCTCATGCGCACGGGCATCAGGATGGGCGCGCTGAACGGGATCAGGGAGACCGTGCGGGCCAGCGAGCCGTTCGGCGCGAACAACACCGGTGGCAGGAGCAGCAAGCTCGGGATGATGAGCATGACGAGCGGCGTGGCCACCTGCTGGGCGTCCTGCGTGCTCGACACCATGGAGCCGGCTGCGGCAAACAGGGTGGCGAACAGGGTGTACCCCAGGACGAAGAAGCAGAGGAAGAGCAGGGCCGTCCCGAACGAGACCGACGGAAGCTGGAAGGCCGGCATGCCGGCGTTGAGCCCGAGGGCTGCCTCGATCGGCTTCCGGAAGTTCATGAGGGTGAGCGCCGAGCCGACCCAGACGAGCTGCTGGGTCATGCCGACGGCGCCGACGCCCAGCACCTTGCCGGCGAGGAGCTTGTCCGGCGGGATGGCGGCCACGACGACCTCGGCGACACGCTGCGACTTCTCCTCGATGACCCCCATCATGATCGCCTGGCCGTAGAGCATGATGCTCATGTAGAGCAGCAGGGCGATCCCATACGCGAGGGCCATGGCGCCTTCGCCCGCCCCGCCGCGGCCACGTTCCCCAAGGCGCTGGGCGTCCATCTTGAGGTCGAGCTTCGACAGCATCCGGATGCGCTGGGGGTCGAGCCCCTCGGCCTCGAATCGCTTGCCGAGGACGGCCTGCTTCACGGCCTCCTCGAGTCGGCGCATGTCCGGGACCGTGGACGCGTTGCGGCCGGCGTAGCGGGAGCGCTCCCCGGTGGCCGTGAGCGCATCGAGCACCAGGTACCCCTCGCGGGTCTTCGCCATCACCGCGCGGGTCGCGGTGGACTCAGCTTCCGCGAGTTTGTCGCTTGTCAGGAGCTCGACGGCGGGAGCGGCGCCAAAGGCGGCCAGCTGGTCGGCCACGCGCTGGCCGAGCCCGACCTCGCTGGCATCCAGGATCACGATGTTCCCCGCGTCCGACGAGGGCTGCGTCTTGGTGGCCAGCCAGGCCGGGAGGAACATGAGCACCGCCATGAGCAGCGGACCGAACACCGTGGCGAAGATGAACCACTTCGACCGGACGCGCTCGAGGTACTCGCGCTTGATGACCGCAAAGACCTTATCCATGTCCACTCATCCCGTCTTCGATGCCGGAGGCACCGAC
>JAEUJL010000346.1 GCA_016794835.1 Gemmatimonadota bacterium
CGCCTTCTTGAGGCTCGCGCTGAGGTCCCCCATGTCATCCAGGCGACGCCACTCCCCCTGGGCACCCAGCCGCCACTCGATCAGCACCACCCGCGTCACCAGCTGGTAGACCTCCAGCACACGACGCACGAAGTAGGTCACGGCAAAGCACGGGTTCTCGTTCTTCAGGACCCGCTGCGTGCTCTCGCGATGTTCCGCATCCTCGAAGGTGCTGACCACGATCGAGCGTTCCGCTTCCACGGCCTGTGAGGCGGTGACGGCGTACTGCGAGAACGTCTCGGCCGTCGCGCTCGCCGTGGCCCCCGTGGCGAAACGCGTCTCGGCCGAACTCGACCGATCGATCGAACCCGACGGAGCGCCGAAGAACCCGGCGAGGCCACCACCCACCGACAGCGACGCGTCCGACGCCGACCGCGTCTCCAACAGGCTGTTGGCGTAGGACGACGTGCTGGACGAACGACGGTTCTGCGACAGCGCGCTCACCGTTTGCCGGAAGGAGGCGTGCACCGAGAGCCGCTGGGTCTCCGCGCGCGTGCGACGATAGCGGTCGAATTCGTAGAGCCGCACTTCCTCGCCCGGGATCAGCGTCGTGGAATAGAGCAGCGGTCCCTGCTGGCGTCCCTTCAGCTTGAGACAGTGTTCGTAGGTCACCCGCACCTGCAGCCGCTCATCGCCAAAGACGCGCGACTCGAAGAAGCTCATGCACCGATCGTGTGGCAGCCACGGCACGTGCGCCGGCCCCTGGCACCCCCCGGGTACGTCCCCCATGCATCCGCCGCCACATCCGGTGCAATCGCCAGCGCCCGCGGCGCCGTGTGTGTGTACGCTCGTTCCCATCGTCCCCTCCCGTCTGCGAGTTCGGCACGGACCGTTCCGTGCCCATGCAGTGTGTGTCCCCGGATGGCGTCAGGACACTGGGGCTCCCCGCAACCCCGGGCTCGACCGTACGGCCTCCAGCCCACCGGAACACCGGCGTCCCACGCCAGGGCGGGCCACTCCCGAGGAGGCCTTGGTTCGTTAGGGCACCCTCACCGGGAGACCATCCCATCGCCGGTTGCCGGCGACGCCGTGATGCGCTATCCGTTTGGGGTGACCGTCACGCCGCACCGCCTGTTGCCCCGCTGGGCCGACGACCCGATCGGGAGCCGCCATCGTCGCCGGGTCTTGTGGCAGGTGCTCGTGTCCCTGCTCGTCCTCTTCTCGCTCAATGCGGCCGTGCGGTTTGCGGCGGACCCGGGGTACCGCATCCCCTGGCCCGGGTATGCCGTGCTGCTCGTGGCCCTGGTGCTCAACCAGCGGGGCTACGTGACCCTGGCGAGCATCCTCACGGTGCTCCTCCCGCCCGCCTTCCTCGCGGCCGCGTTCCTCGGCTCCGCCCCACAGCGCCCGCCGGTCGCCGTCGTCTACCTCCTGCTCGACCTGATCCTCGGCAGCATCCTGCTGGGCGGCACCGCGACGATCACCCTCGGCGTGCTCAACATCGTCCTGCTGCTGGTGCTTGACTTCGCCAGTCCCACGCTGCGGGCCAGTGGCGTGGTGGATATCGTCCTGTTGCTGTTTGTCATGACGACGGTGCTCCTGGTGTTTGGCTTGCGGGTGCGCGCGCGGCTGGAGGCCGAACGGGACGCGGCACTCGTCGAGAGCAACACGCGCATGACCGTGATGCTCGAGTCGGCGATGGATGCCGTCATCTCCCTGGATGCCAACGGACGCATCGCCGACGTGAACCCGGCTGCCGTGCGCATCTTTGGGTATCCGCGAGAAGCGATGATCGGGCACGACATGGCCGACCTGATCATCCCGGCCGAGCAACGCGCGTCGCACCGCGCCGGCCTCGCGCGCGTGGTGGCGACCGGCACGAGCCGGCTGGGGGGCCAGCGTCTCGAGCTCCGCGCCTGCCGAGCGGATGGCACGGCGTTCCCGTGCGAGCTCACGATCGCCGTCGCCCACCTGTCGTCCGGCCCGATGTTCACCGGCTTCGTGCGCGACCTGAGCGAACGCGAGGCCGACCGGGCACGTTCCGCCGCGCTCGAGGAACAGCTGCGCGAGTCCCAAAAGATGCAGGCCATCGGGCAGCTCGCGGGTGGGGTGGCGCATGAGTTCAACAACATGCTCCAGGTCATCACGGGCTTCCTCTCGATGGCCGTGGACGACCTCAAGACCAAGGCGCCGGAGGCGGTCAGCGACCTGACCCAGGCCACGGAGGCGGCGATGCGTGCGCGCGACCTCACGCGACGCCTCCTCGCCTTTTCCCGCCGACAGGTCCTCAACCTCGAGGTGGTGGAGTTCAACGAGGCACTCTCGGCCAGCCTCACCCTCATCCGCCGGACCCTCGGCGAGCAGATCGAGTTGGAGTTTCACGCCGGGGCACGCCTGCCCACGGTCCGCCTCGACCGGTCGCAACTGGAGCAGGTGGTGCTCAACCTCTGCCTCAACGCCCGGGATGCGATGCCCGACGGCGGTCGACTCATCCTCGAGACCGAGGTGGTGGACGTCCCCGAGTCGTTTGTCGCCGACCATCCCTGGGCGCAGCCGGGTACCTATGTCGCCATGGTGGTGGCCGACAGCGGGAACGGCATGCTCCCCGAGGTCGCCGCGCACATTTTCGAGCCCTTCTTCACGACCAAGGGGCTCCGCGGGGGAACCGGCCTCGGCCTCGCGGTGGTCTACGGCATCGTTGAGCAGCACCGCGGCTTCATTCGCGTCGACACCGCCCCCGGTGAAGGCACCTCGTTCCGCGTGTATTGGCCGGTGTCGGGCGAGCTTCCGACGGCACGGGCCGCGCCGGAGGTTGATGCCGTACGCGGAGGCACCGAGACCCTCCTGGTGGCCGAAGACGCCGACGCCATCCGCGAGCTGGTGTCGCGGGCGACCAGCGCGGTGGGATATCGCGTGATCACCGCCCGCGACGGACGCGAGGCCTGTGCCCGACTGGCGGAGCACGTCGATGCCGTCGACCTCGTCATCCTCGACATGGTGATGCCCCGGCTCAATGGACGGGGGGCCCTTGAGGAGATGCGACGCCAGCGACCGGATCTCCCCTGCCTCTTCCTGTCGGGCTACAGCGCGTCGGAGGTCACCGAGCAGTGGCTCAAGGACAACGGCTGCACGCTCCTCCACAAGCCCGTGACACCGCAGGCCCTCCTGCGTGCAATCCGCACGACCCTCGACAATCGGCCGCCGCGCGCGTGATGTTCATCCCATGCGCGCCGACGCCCTTGCCCTGGTCCTGATCCGCCGGTTCCTCGGCGCCGTCTTCATCGCCTACGGGATGGTGAAGCTCTTCGGTGGCCAGTTCGTGTACGACGACTGGACCATCACGCGCAGCACCGCCAGCGGCCCCTTCCTGGTGTGGGCGTTCTACGGGTATTCGCCGTGGTATGCGAAGTTCATTGCGCTGTGCGAACTGATCCCGGGGATTCTGCTCCTGTTTCCCCGCACGGCATTTGTAGGGGCGGCCGCCCTCTTCCCGGTGGCGCTCAACATCACCGTGATGGATTTCGCCTACGGCTTCCCCGGCGTGAAGTACCTCGTCGCGATCTACACAGCGCTCCTCGCACTGCTCCTCTGGGTGGAGCGCGAGAAGATCTGGATGATGTTCGTCCCGCACCGGCGGGTTCGTGCCGCGCTCGCCGCCACGGCCAGCGTGGCCGCGGAGCCTGCAGCGCCACCACGCCCCGCGGCGGTGCGGTGGATCGTCGGCGCGTTGTCAACCCTGTTCCTGCTCTGGGTGGCGAACATGGTGGTCGAGGGATCCACCGACGGACCGGAGCCACGCGCGCTCGCCGCCGTCAACGGCGACACCGGGACGCTCATCCTCAAGCGATCGCGCTTGACGGGACAGACCGGGATCGGGAGAACCGCCGTGGTGTGGCTGCGGACCCCTGCGGACACGTCGGTCGCGGCCCGCGTGTTCCTCACCCGACCCACCGGGTTCATGCCCTGGCGGGTCGACTCCGTCCGGCCCGGCACCTAGGACCCAGCCGGGCACGGCACGCGGGACGCGCTGGGAGGAGAACACGCGCCCGCGGCCGTCAGGTCGTTTGCGCCGACCTGCCCCAACCCCACCCGCCATGACAGGCGCGATTTGGGGGAAACAGGGCTCACGGAGGGTCGGCGGCCGGCCGTTGCGGGCACGAGAAAGGGGCAGGAAGGCGAATCGCCTCCCTGCCCCTGTTCCTTCAATTGGATCGAAAGCGCCCGGTGCCTCAGGCGCTCCGGTTCAGGCATCCCGTGAACTTGGCGTTGTTCTTCTCCGAGATCGGGATGATGATGTTCACGTCCCCGCCACGCGTCAGGTTGTCCTTGTGGTACGGGCCGGTCGGGAAGACCGTCTCCGCCCCACGCTGGTACTGACGGATCAGGCGGCGCAGGTCACCCACGCGACGGCCCTGACCGAAGAGCGCAAAGGCACGCTCCCGGAACATGAGGTCGACGCGAGCGGCCTGTGTGCCCGGATCGGTCGGGGCGGCCATGTTGTACGGCGCGCGGGCCTCGGCAAGCTTGGAGAGCCACAGCGCCGTGTTGCCGGCCTGGAGCGCCGCCTCGGCCTCGATCAATCGCGCCTCCACCCCCGACGCAATCTTCACGGAGTGGTTGAACGCGTTGAACCCCTTGAAGAACCAGGCGGGCGTCCGCTGGTCAAACACCGACGGCGCACCGGTCCCATCCACCGGAACCCGCGGATCGCCCGCGGTCCCGAAGTTGAGCCCGTTGGTTCCTTCGAGGTTCGCGACGAGCAGCCCCTGCACGTTGTACGAGTAGTTGAACGTGAAGCTCTGCTGCCGCGGGGTCGCGGTGCCGTGCTGGAAGCGGTAGTCGAAGCTGGTCGGCACACTCGCCACCGCGGCGGCCGCTGCCGCGAACTGCCCCTGGTTCAACAGGGCACGTCCCTTGAGCAGGTTGGCAAGGTTGCGCGCCTTGGCATCGATCCCGGTTGCGGCGAGGGCGGCGTCCATCTTCGCGGCCGCGCCCTGCAGCAGCTGGGTGGTGGTCTGCGGATCGCCGTAGACGATATCCGGCTCCGCGATGGAGAGCGGCGCTCCCGAGCAATAGCTCTCGGCCAGCACCAGGTTGATCAGCCCCGACAGGGCCAGCATCTCCGCCTGGCGACCATCGGCGGCTCCGGCTGCCTTCAACCCGGCCGCCGCGCGATCCGCCGCGGCACGGGCACGATGCTGGTCGATGTACGTCTGCAACCAGGCGCCGTTCTGTTCGCGGACGGCCCGCAGGTCCATCTCGCGGAGCTCAGGCGGCGTCGCCCCGAAGGCGAACTCGTCGCTGAGGTATCCGGTGGCCGTGATGATGCCGATCCCGGCACCACCCCCGCCACCGCCGGAGATGGCGACCGTCAGGTCGCCCATGGCGCCGGCGTACAGCGCCGACGCGCCCTGGAGCGACCCGGAGAGGGCCTCGGGGGAGATCTGGTCGGGACGGTCTGCCTTGAGCAGCCGTTCCGTCGAGCAGGCGGCGAGGCTAAGCGCCGCAAGCGTGGCGCCCGTAAGGCGCGCGCCACGCGCAAACATCGCCGTATTCTTCATGGGATGCATGGTGGTGGCTATCAGTAGTTGAGGTTGATGCGGACAAGGAACTGACGCGGCTGCGCCTGCTGCACGAAGTTGTAGTTCGCCGCATCGCCGCCCTGCGTCGTGTTTTCCGGATCCCAGCTGGTGAAGTCGGTCTGGAGCCACAGGTTGCGCCCCGTCACCGTGACCGTCGCACCGCTCGCCTTCAGCAGGCTCGCGAGACGCGGGGTCAGGGTGTAGGAGACCGACGCCTCGCGGAGGCGCATGAAGTCCGCCTTCTCGCCGTAGGCGCCGAACGCCCGCGGGCCGGCGACCGCCTTGGCCTGCTCCTCGAGGTCAAAGCCCTTCACATGCAGCGCGGCGCAGTTCTGCACGAACGCGCACTGGAAGAGGCCGTTCACGTTGTGCGAGACGAAGCCGGTCCGGATGTCGAGGAGGCCGGAGATGCGCAGCCGGTCCTTGAGCAACCCGAACGAGTTGTTGATCCCGATCGTGTTGACCGGCACCGTGTATCCGTTGAAGACCGCCGTGTCCGTCACGACGACTTCGCTCGGCTCGATCTGCTGGTTGTTGTTGGCGTCCTTGAAGCTCGTCAGGCGGGGCCACCACAACCCGAACAGCGGGTACCCCGGCCGGTTCTGGAAGCCGAAGCCGGTCAGCGGCGGGATGCCCGGCGCGAGCGACACCAGCTTGTTCTTGTTCTGCGAGTACTCGACCCCAAGGTCCCAGCGCAGGTTGTCGCTGTCCCACATGCGGGCGTTGGTCGAGATCTCGATCCCCTTGTTCGTCACGATCCCGATGTTCTCGATGCGCGACGCACCGGCACCGAGCGACCCCGGCAGCGGGCGGTTCACGAGGGCGTCGGTCGTTTCCTTGTTGTAGTACGTGACCTGCAGCGACACACGGTTGTTGTAGAAGTTGGCATCGAAGCCACCCTCGATTTCGCGCGAGCGCTCCGGCTTGATCCCGGAGTTACCCAGCGCACCGAAGGTCACCGACGGCACATCGCCGCCGCCGAACAACGAGGTCGTCGTCGGGTTCAGGAAGGTCACCGAGGCCGAGGCCGTCGGCTGCTGGCCCGAGACGCCGTACGCGAGGCGCGGACGCACCTGGTTGATCCACTTCGCATCCGGGCGCTCGATCGCCACGTACGACACCGTTGCCTTCGGGTACACGATGGCGCCGAAGTCGCCACCGAACGCGGAGTTCTGGTCACGACGCAGCGCGCCCGTCACGAACAGCTTGTCCTTCCACCCGAACTGCTGCTCCACGTACGCCCCGAAGATGACGGTCTCGATCGTCTGCTCGCCGTTGGTCTTCTGCGAGCCGGCGTCGATGGTGCGACCGCCCGGGGGCAGGATCTGCGCCTGGCTCAGCGAGCCGGTCAGGCGATCGCGGTTCCACTGGATCCCCACCGCCGTCTTCGACTGGATCGACGACGTCAACTGGAAGGTGGAGGTCGCGTTCAGGTCCACCGACCACTTGGCGTTGTTCCACTTGTTGATCTGGCGGAGCCCCTGGCGGTCGATGCCGCAGCTGGCACAGCCCTGGCCGTTCGCAATGAAGGCTTCGTCATTGAACGCGAGCCAATCCACACCGGCCGTCGCGCGCGTCGAGAGCCACGACGAGGGACGGTAGTTCAGTGTCGCGCTGTTCAGGAACTGGTTGTTGTACCGCGAGACCTGCTTGGAGAAGCCCTGGCTCGGCGGGGCAAAGCCCCAGTGGCTGCGGAAGCCCGGGGCCGGGATGCCGAACATGCCCGAGGTGATCGCGCCCTGCAGGTTGTCGCCCGTCTGCGGGAACTGCGTCCAGTTGTTGACGTAGCCGGCGTTGATGTTCAGGTCGGCTTCCTGGGACAACGCAATGTTCAGGTTGCTGCGCAGGTTCGCCTTGGTCAGCTGGTTCGGGATGCGCTGGTCACGCGACAGGGTCGAGATGCCGCGCTCCTTCAGCAGCGTGTCGATCTCCGCATCCGGCATCTTGAGGACGCCGAGGTCGTTTTCCCAGTCGCCGGAAACGAAGTAGCGGACGGATTCCGTCCCACCGGTGACCTGCGCGCCATACTGCTGGCGCTGCCCGACGCCCAGCGGCGTCGTTTCCTTGTCCTCAAGGAGGTTGCGCGTGTGCACCTTGGTGACTGTGCAGGTGCCCTGGGCCGCCTGCCACTGCAGGCAGTTCGTCGGCTGGCCGGCCGAGGTGCGTCCCTCGGTGTAATAGATGCCGGGGTATTCGGCCGGGTCATACGAGCGCCCACCCTCGCCGAAGAGGCTCCACTTCGCCGGGCCCGCCTTCCCCTTCTTCGTGGTCACGACGATCACGCCGTTGGCCGCCTGCGTCCCGTAGAGGGTCGCCGCCGAGGGGCCCTTGACCACCTCGATGCTCTCGATCTCCTCGGGGTTCAGGTTGTTGAGGAAGTTCGGACGCGCCCCGCCGATGAACGTCCCCAGGGCCAGCGACCCGGACTCCATGCGGACGCCGTCCACGAGGATGAGCGGATCGTTGGAGAGCGACGCCGAGCTGATCCCGCGAATGCGGACGCGTGACCCGCCGCCCACGGTCCCGTTGGACGCGATCATCGTCACGCCCGCGGTGCGGCCGTTCAGCACGTCCTGCATCGCCGTGATCGGAGCGTCAGCGGTGAGCTTGGCGGCATCGATCTTGGCGATCGAGTTCCCGAGTTCGCGCGTCAGCTGCTGCCCGGTCGCCGTGGTGACCACGGCTTCGAGCTGGTAGGGCGCCTTGACGATCGTGAAGTCGGAGGTCGCGGCGCCACCGGCGCTGACCGTCACCGACTGGATCGAAGAGAGGTAGCCGATCCGGATGACGCGGACCTGGTACGTCCCCGCCGCGATGCGGGGGATCGTGTACCGTCCGTCCGCGCCGGTGATGGCGCCGACGTTGGTGCCGTCGACGCGAATCTGTGCGCCATCGACGGGCGCTCCGCCATCGCGATCCGTGACACGTCCCGTCACGCGGCCGGTGGCCTGGGCGTGCAGGGACGAGACACTCGCGACGAGCAGGAACGCCAGCGTGGACCACCGTCGCTGACCGAGCCTGTGCTGCATGGAGCCTCCTGGGGGTGTGGGGGTGCCGATTGCCCTGGTGGTGGGGACCACCAGTCCGATTTGGATACAATCGGCGGGCGAGACGATACGGCCCGTTGCGGACACGCGCAAGCTCGCGAGGGACGGTCCGTCACCCCTCGCGATCGGGGTGCCCTCGACCGTATCGTCCCGACATGCACGACCCCACCCGCACGCGCCTCCCGGCCCTCGATGTCTTCCGCGGACTCACCGTGGCGGGAATGCTCCTCGTCAACAACCCGGGCACCTGGTCCGCCATCTATCCGCCCCTCGCCCATGCCACCTGGCACGGCTGGACCCCGACCGACCTGATCTTCCCGTTCTTCCTGTTCATCGTCGGGGTGACCACCCACCTCTCCCTCGAGGCCCGACGCCAACGCGGCAGCAATGACGCCGCACTCGTCAGGCAGGTGGTCCGGCGCGGCGCCCTCATCATCGTCTGCGGCTTGCTCCTGGCCTCCTTTCCGTGGATCCCCCTCACCCGGATCACCGAGGTCCGGATCCCCGGCGTCCTCCAACGGATCGGCCTCGCCTACCTCGTCGCCGGACTCGTTGTCCTCCGGACCTCGTGGCGCCAGCAGCTGGCCGTGCTGCTCGCCATCCTCGTGGGTTACTGGGCTCTCATGACCATGGTGCCGGTCCCGGGGTACGGCCTGGGACCGTTCAACCTCGACGACCCCTCGGCCTCGCTCGCCGCGTGGATCGACCGGTCGGTGTTCGGGTCGCACCTCTGGCGGAGTTCGAAGACCTGGGACCCGGAGGGGCTCCTCAGCACCCTCCCGGCCGTCGGCACGGGGCTCTGTGGCTCGTTTGTCGGTCGATGGCTCGGCACCCAGCGGCCGCTCCCCGACCGGCTCCTCGCCCTCGCCTGCGTGGGATCCCTCGCCATGGTCCTGGGTCTCATGTGGCATTGGACCTTCCCGATCAACAAGAGCCTCTGGACCAGCTCCTACGTGGTCTTCACCGCCGGCATGGGGGCGGTCGCCCTCGCGACTTGCACCTGGCTGGTGGATGTGTTAGGCATAACGAGTTGGACGGCGCCCTTCCACTGGTTTGGTCGCAATCCGATGATCGCGTTCCTCGGCTCAGGGGCCATGGCCCGGCTCATGGGCAGCATCGTCACCGTACCGGTCGACGGTGCGCAGGTGCCCCTCCAGCGTGTGATCTACGACCACGGATTCGCGAGCTGGCTGGCCCCGCGAAACGCCTCGTTGCTCTACGCCATCACCTTCGTCGCTTGTTGGGCGGCGATCCTGTACGCCCTGGATCGTCGCAAGGTGTACTTCAAGGTCTGATCCCCGGCCCGCGGCGGGGAAACACCGGTCCCCGTATGCGCCTCGTCCGCCGTCTCCTCGGATCCTGGATCGCGATCGCCGCCCTCATGGCGGGCGTCGCCGACGCGCAGGATCGGCAGACGCCGCGACGTTCGACCGTATCGGCCCGGACCAAGCCGGCGACCCCGAAAAAGAAGGTCGTCCCCGCGGCGCGCCGTGGACGGCGACGTCCAGCCCCCCCGCCCCCTCTCGTCGCCACGACCCCCTGGGGCACCGCCTCGTTGGCATCAGACCTGAACGCCCTCCTCGACCAGCGGGTCAAGACGGGCACCTGGGGCGTCCTCGTCACCTCGCTGACCCGCGGCGACACCCTGTTCGCGCGACAGGCGGACACGCCGCTCATGCCGGCGTCCACCCAGAAGCTCTTCACCACGGTCCTCGCCTTCGATCGCCTTGGGCCGTGGCACCAACTCAATACCGATGTCCTCCGCGTCGGGGCCCTCGAACCGGATGGCACCCTCCGGGGCTCCCTCGTCCTTCGCGGGGGCGGGGACCCCGCCCTGGCCGGGCGCTTCCTCGGCGGGACCCCCGAGGCCCCGATGGCAGTCCTCGCCCAGATGGTCCTCAACGCCGGCGTGAAGCGCGTCACCGGGGACATCATCGCCGATGCCAGCGCCTTTGAGCCCCGCCGGATCCCGGACGGATGGCTCGCGCGCTACTTGAACGACAGCTATGCGGCGCGGGTCTCGGCGTTGTCCCTCAATGCCAACCTGCTCCACGTCGCGGTCACGCCGGTCCGCGGCCGCGCGACCCCCGCCGTCACACTGCGTCCAGCGTTGGCCGGGGTGAAGGTCATCAACCAGACGACGATTCGTGGAACGGGCCGTGGGGCCCGGCTCTCGATCAGCCGGACGAAGGACGGCACGGTCGTCGCCAAGGGATGGATCGGTGGTCGCTCCCAGCCCCGCGTCTATACTGTCGTGGTCGAGGACCCCACCCAGTTCGCCGCCAGCGCCTTTCGCTCTGCCCTGGTCGCGGCGGGGATCGAGGTCGATGGTGGGGTGCGGAGTGAGCCCACCCCCTCGGGGGCAGCGCGCGTCGCGACCTTGTCGTCGCCGCCACTGATCCAGCTCGCCCGCGTGATGAACGGGGAGAGTGACAATCACTTCGCCGAGCTG
>JAEUJL010000738.1 GCA_016794835.1 Gemmatimonadota bacterium
CAAACGCCGCGGTCACGCCGGTGGGCAGCCCCTGCACCGAGAGGGTCGGCACCCCGGCGCCGTTGGCCCGCGTGATAGTCACCGCGGCCTGGCCCGTCGCCCCCTGGGCAATCGTGAGCGATGCGGGCGCGACCGCCAGGGTGAGCGCGGGTGGGGGCGGCGGTGGTGGCGCCGCGGTCACGGTGAGCGTCGCCGTGGCCTGTCGCGCGATGGTGCCGGCCACACCGGATACTGTCAACGTGTAGGCTCCCGGCGGGGTGCTGGCCAACGTGGTGATCGTCAGGCGCGTGGTGTCGTTCACGGCTGAGGGCGAAAACACCCCGGTGGCTCCCGTCGGCAGGCCACTGACCGCCATCGTGACCGGCCCGATCCCCGGCGCGGTCCGGGCGATCGACACCAGGTACGACCCGCCCCGGCCCTGCTCCACGGACAGCCCGGTCGGCTGGACCGAAATGGCGATGTCGGGCGGCGGGAGGGTCTGGGTGATGCGCAGCGTGAACTGCTGGCGGATGATCGTGGCGCCGTAACTGGCCACCAGCTGCACGAGATACAACCCGGGATTGGCGTTAGGCGGGCTGGCCAGCGTAAAGGGGACCACCGAGGTGGTCGCCGTGGACGGGATCGTCACCACCCAGCCGGTGGGGAGTCCGGTGACACTCAGCGCGACCGGATCCGTGAATCCCGGCACGCGATCGATCGTGGCTGTGCCGGAGAAACGCGCCCCCGCGGTGTCGGCGAAGGTGCCACTCACACCCACGGTGAACGGGGCAATCACTTCGGCCGTGATCGTGAGCGTATCGGCGACACCGCGGAGGGAGGCCACCACCTGGAACTGCGCCCGGTTGGTCGGTGTCGCCGTCGTCAACCCGGCCACCTGCAGCGTGGTGGTGCGCCCCGGCGCGAGGGACGTCGCACCAAGTGTTGCAGTGACATCCCCGGACGGGGCCAGCAGCTGGAGGCTGTGGGCTGCCGTATCGCTGCTGGCGAGGGAGAGCGTGATCCTGGATGACGTGGTGGGCGCCACGCGCACGGTGAGACTGTCGGCGGTCAGCCGGAGTCCCGTCACGCTCTGCGAAGACGCGGGCTCGATGGCGACGCTGCAGAGCGTGGCAAAGTCGCAACAGCCGGTCAGGAAGGCGCCGAGGAGCGCCACGGGGAATAGCGAAGGAAGACGTCGCATGGATCGCATGGTGGGAGGTGCTGCTTAACGACCAGCGCGCGCGCCGAACCGCGCGCCAAGGAACAGGGCCCGCGACGCGCGCGGGACCGGAAGCATCATGTCATCGAACTGTCGCTCGGTCGCGACCAGGAGGTCCGTGCGGCGCCGGGCCCCGGGCAGCTGCACCCCGGCTTCCAGTCGGTAGTTCGTGCGCCAGGCCGTGGATGGCTCGCGGAACATCACCGTCGCTTGCCATCCCTGGGCGTACACAGAGGTCCCCCGAGGACCGCGCTGGCTGACCCGCGCGGAGACCGACCACACCCCACGCGCATCCTGCCACCGCGGGGTGCGACGACTGGCGGGGGTGCGCCGGTCGCCGGTGCCGGTCAGCCACTCGGCGCTGCTCCCGACGTCCACCCGCAGCCCCGCGCGCACGATCGGGCGATGCTGCACCTGCAGCTGCGTGCCCGAGACCACCACGACCCGCTGCGAGCCGCGCACCGCGACGGAGTCGCGCACCGTCCCCACGTCGATGTCGTGGCGGCAGCGCAGGAAGAGCCCCCCCATCCATTGCCAGCGGTCGTCGCCGAACCCGGCCAGGGTCAGCTGTTCCGTCCACACCGCCCCGCGCGGGTCGAACCCGAGGGCATTGGCCGGAGTGGCGACCATCTCGTGTCCCAGTTCCAGGCGCAGCGCCAGGTCATGGGGGAGCCGTACCAGCGGGATGTCTGCACCAAGCTTGTAGGCCCACGCCACATCGGTGGACGACGAGGCGGGCGCATGCAGCAGCTCCACCCAGAATGACCCATGGGTCGCGTCCGTGGAGTCGCGCGTGGTGCGGGGCACGGCCCGATCCACCGCCAGCTGCGCGTCGAGTGGGCCGACAGCGCAGAGGGTCAGGACACCTGAAAGGAGGAGATGCGCGAGCGCGCGGGAAGCCATGGAGCTCGACCGGGACCGAAAGCGGGTTCCCATGGCTGTACGCCATCATTCCGCGCGCGTCTCACTGGTCAACAGGAGCTGCCTCGGCCCCACTCGCGCCGGCCATGTCAGCCGTCCGGGAAGCGCCCCGGGTCGGACCCGACTGATTCCCTTGCCCTCTCACCCCCCGGCTCCAACACCGCGGCTACGCGCCCGCGGCAACCCGCTCCTCCCACCAGGAGAGCCGGACCTGGACGACCGTGGCCACGAGGTTCAGGCACCCCATCAGGACAAACAAGGCCTGGAACGACACGAAGTTCGCGATCAGCCCCCCGATCGCGATCGCGATCCCGGAGATGAAC
>JAEUJL010000745.1 GCA_016794835.1 Gemmatimonadota bacterium
TGCAGCCCGGCCGCCAGGTGCGCCGTGGCGTTGGCCCCGAAGGCGTCGAGATCCAGCTCGCCGCGTGCGTCGAAGGTGGTGATGACCGGTCCAAAGACTCCACGCAACGACAGTTTCACGGCGGACTCCGCGCTCAGGTGAGGGTGGTCGCTCCCGCGGCAAAGGGATCAGCAGGGGCGTCCGCCCCGCGCCGCGCAGCGGCCTGAAACATACTCATCTGCAGCTCGAAATCCGCAGGACGCGTCGACGCGGCCAGCGCCGTCGGGAAGGTCACCACCCCCTGCGCCACCAGGTCGGCGAGATGCTGGTCGAACGTCTGCATCCCGTACTGGTCGCGCCCGTCGGCCATGTAGTCGCGGATCTCGCTGACCCGCTGGTTGAGGATCAGGTCGGCGATCAGCGGCGTGTTGATCATGATCTCGCACGCCACCGCACGACCACGTCCGTCCGCGCGCGGGAGGAGTCGCTGCGACACCACGGCGGCCAGCGACTCCGACAAGCGGATCCGGATCACCTCCTGCTCCTCCGGCGGGAACATGGACACAATGCGCATGATCGTCGCCTGGGCATCGGGCGTATGCACCGTCGCCAGCAACAGGTGCCCCGTCTCGGCGGCCTTCATCGCCGTGTCGATCGTCTCCGTGTCGCGCAACTCACCGAGCACGATCACGTCGGGGTCCTGGCGCAACGCCGCCTTGAGTCCCACGCGGAAGTTCTCGGTGTCGACGCCGATCTCGCGCTGCGTGATCGAGCTCTTGAGGTCGCGGTGGAGGAACTCGATCGGCTCCTCGAGTGTCACGATGTGGCGCTCCATCGAGCTGTTGATGTGCCCCATCATCGCCGCCATCGAGGAGCTCTTGCCCGACCCGGTGACCCCGGTGACGAGCACCATGCCCCGTTCGGTCGCGGCGATGCGCTCGATGACCGGGGGAAGGTTGAGCTGCTCGATCGTCGGCACGCGGAACGGGATGACCCGCATCACGATCATGAAGCTCGACCGCTGGCGCAGGATGTTCACGCGGAAGCGCCCGATCCCCGGCGCCCCCCAGGAGCAATCATGGTCCAGCAGCGAGTCGATGTTCGCCTTGACCTTCTCGTTCGAGATGAGCTTGAGCGCGATCGCCCGCGTCTGCTCCGGGGTCAGGGCCTGCTTGGTCAACGGCACCAGCTTGCCGTCGATCCGGGCCCGGAACACGTCGCCCGCCTTGATATGGAGGTCCGAGGCCCCCCGCTCCACTGCCGCCTTGATGATCGTTTCCATCGCCCGTCCGAACGTCGAATGGTGACTCCGCCCCGCCCGCCCCGCTCCACCAGTCCTGCCCTCCAGACGATCCAACCGTGACCCGCAGCACGGGCGACGGGCGGGAGGTCAGTCGAGTCCCATCGCCCCCCGCACCTCGCGCATTGTGACCTGCGCCACATTTCGCGCCCGTTCGGCACCGTCGCCGAGGATCTCCTGCACCCGCCCGGGCTGCGCCTGCAGCTCGGCCGCCCGCCCCCGGATGGGGGCCAACTCCGCGTCCATGTGGCCGTGGAGCACCTTCTTGCACTCGATGCACCCCCACCCCGCGCTCCGGCACTGGGTGGCGACGTGCTCGGTAGTGTCGGCCGGACTGAACGCGCGGTGCAGCTGGTAGATGTTGCAGACGTCCGGATTGCCCGGGTCGGACTTGCGCACCCGGGCCGGGTCGGTGACCGCAGGACGAAGTTTGTCCCAGATCGCCCCGCTCTCCTCGAGCAGCCCCACCGTGTTCCCCAGGGACTTGGACATCTTGGCCTGTCCATCCAGCCCCATGATGCGACGCGTCGGCGTCAGCCGCGGCTGCGGCTCCGGGAAGTACCCCTCGCCGAACCTGGCATTCCACCGGCGGGCCACTTCCCGGGTCAGCTCCAGGTGCTGGATCTGGTCCTCCCCCACCGGCACCGTGTCCGCATGGTACAGGAGGATGTCCGCGGCCTGCAGGACGGGATAGTTGAGGATTCCCGCCGGCACGCTTTCCTGTCGCGAGGACTTCTCCTTGAACTGGGTCTGTCGCTCCAGTTCTCCCAGCGGCGTCACCGTGTTGAAGATCCACGCCAGCTCGGTATGTTCCGGCACGCGGGACTGGACGAAGATCGTGGCCCGGTTCGGGTCGAGTCCGGCCGCCAGCAGGGTCGCTCCCATCTCCCGGGTACGTCGGCGCAGGTCATCCGGCACGTACGGCAGGGTGATGGCGTGGTAATCCACCACGCAGATGAACGACTCGATCTCGTGCTGCAGGTTCACCCAGTTCCGGACGGCCCCGAGGTAATTCCCAATGTGCAGCTCACCGGACGGCTGGATGCCGCTGAAGATGCGTGGCATCCCGGGAACCTAAGGCCGAGGGCTTTCGGCTTGCAACGCACCACCGGCGATGATGCCTCGTTGCTCCGGGTCGCCCTCCACGCGGCCCGGCAGGCAGCGGTCGGTATCCGCACGCATGCCCAGGATCTCTCCGCGATCGATTGGCAGGTGAAGTCGCGTGCCGACTTCGTCAGCATCGTGGACCATGAGGCCGAGGCGACGATTGCCGAGGTGTTGACCGGCACCTTCCCCGAGGCCACGGTGGTTGGGGAAGAATTGAGCCCGGAGCCTGCGGGCACCCGGGGCCTCGCCTTCATCGTCGACCCGCTCGATGGGACGACGAATTTCCTGCACGGCTACCCCAACTTCGCCGTGTCGATTGGTGCGGCGGTGGACGGGGAACTGCGTGCGGGGGTCGTCCTCGACGTGTCGCGCAATGTGGCGTTCACCGCGACCGCCGGCGGGGGGGCACACCGGGACGGGACGCCGATCCGCGTCTCCTCGGTGGTGGACCCGGGACGCGCCCTGGTGGGCACCGGCTTCCCGTTCAAGCACCCCGGCCAGCTCCCGACCTACCTGCCCCAATTCGCCCGCATCATCCAGTCCACGGCCGGCGTGCGCCGGGCCGGGGCTGCGGCCCTGGACCTGGCCGACGTCGCCTGCGGGCGGTTTGATGCGTTCTGGGAGCTGATGCTGGCTCCCTGGGACATGGCGGCCGGGATGCTCCTCGTGCGCGAGGCCGGCGGCCTGGTCACGGACCTCCACGGCGGGCCGCTGGCCCCGGCCCACAGCGGCCTCGTGGCGTCTAACGGCCACATGCATCCCTGGATGCTCGCGCAACTGCACGATCCCGCCTGACCCCGGTTCCTCCTCCTCGCTCTCTTCCGATGACGCGCCTCGTCGAGTGTGTGCCCAACTTCAGTGAAGGTCGCGATGCCACGGTCGTGGCCGCGATCCGTGATGCCATCGCCTCGACGGAGGGGGCGGTCGTGCTGGACGTCTCCAGCGACCCGTCGCACCACCGCTCGGTCATCACCTTCGTCGCCCCGGCGGAGGTCGCCGCGGAGGCGGCATTCCGCGGGATGCGCGAGGCCGCCCAGCGCATCGACCTCACGCGCCACCAGGGCGAGCACCCCCGGATCGGGGCCACCGACGTGGTCCCCTTCATCCCGCTCGAGGGCGCGACCATGGAGGACTGCATCGCCCTCGCCCGCGCGTTAGGCGCGCGCGCGGCGGCGGAACTCGGCATCCCGGTCTTCCTGTACGAGCGGGCGGCGACCCGCCCGGACCGCGAGAACCTCGCCGATGTCCGCCGCGGCGAGTTCGAGCTCCTGCGCGACGAGATCGCCACCAACCCAAACCGGCGCCCCGACTTCGGCGACCCCCGGGTCCACCCCACCGCGGGCGCCACGGCCATCGGCGCCCGCCCGTTCCTGGTCGCATACAACGTCTACCTCGGCGCAGCGAGCAACCTGCCCGTCGCCAAGGAAGTCGCCAAGGCGCTTCGTCACTCCTCCGGGGGCTTGCGCTACGTGAAGGGACTGGGCCTCGAGGTCGACGGACAGGCACAGGTCTCGATGAACCTGACCGACATCGAGAAGACGCCGCTCTATCGCGCCTTTGACATGGTCAAGATGGAAGCCCAGGCGCACGGCGTGTCCCCCACGTGGAGCGAGGTCGTGGGACTCGTCCCGGAACGCGCCCTGTTCGAGACGGCCGCGCGCCACCTGCAGCTGCGGCACTTCTCCCCGGACCTCGTCCTCGAGCGCAAGGTGCGCGCGGCGGTGGCCGGAGGGGAATCGCTGGCCGGCTTCGTCGCCTCGGTGGCGGCGCCCACCCCGGCCCCGGGTGGCGGCTCGGTCGCGGCCCACGTCGCGGCGTTAGGCGCCGCCCTCACCCAGATGGTCGCGGGCCTGACCATCGGCAAGAAGAAGTACGCCGCGGTGGAGGCCGACATGAAGGCGCTCGCCCTGGAGGCCGCGGCGCTCAGCACGACCCTCACCGGGCTCGTCGCGCGGGACGCCGCCGCGTACGACGGGGTGATGAACGCC
>JAEUJL010000762.1 GCA_016794835.1 Gemmatimonadota bacterium
GCCGCATGGGCGCGGGACGCCGCATCCCGATAGTCGTGGATCCCGCCGTCCGTGGCCGGATACTGCACGACCACCGCAAAGACATCCGGGCCAAACGACGCCGTGCGCACGTCCGTCACGACCACCTGCACCCCGGACGCCCACGCCCGCGTCTGGATGATGTCGATCGTCTGCGGGTGCACCGCCGCATCGACGACGATCGTCTCCTTCCCCGCCTTCCCCTTCACCCCGTACGCGAGGTGCATCGCCTCGGCGGCCGCGGTCCCCTCGTCGAGCATCGACGCGTTCGCGATCTCCATCCCCGTCAGGTCAATCACCATCGTCTGGTAATTGAGCAGCGCCTCCAGGCGCCCCTGGGCGATCTCGGCCTGGTACGGCGTGTACGCCGTGTACCAGCCCGGATTCTCGAGGATGTTCCGCTGGATCACCGGCGGCACCAGCGTGTCGTGGTACCCCATCCCGATGTACGACCGATACGTCTGGTTCCGGTCCGCCATCCCCCGCAACTCGGCGAGGACATCGTGCTCGGTCCGCGCGGGCCCCGTGTTCAGGGTGCGGCGGAACCGAATCCCCTCAGGGACGACGGCATCAATGAAGGCGTCGAGCGAGGCGTAGCCGAGGGCGCCGAGCATGGCATCCACCTCGTCCATCGAGGGGCCAAGGTGACGTCGGACAAAGGTGTCGGACTCGGTGAGGTAGTGGCGCAGTGACATCGCGGGATCGTGGGATGAATGCGGCGGGTGGTGAATCGGGGGAAAGCTACCGCCTGCGACGCGTGGTGGCGAAGGGCTCATCGGGGCGCATGGCGCCGGACTCCCGGTCTGGAACGCGCCCGCGGCGCTATGATTCCCCCCGTGTCCTGGCACCTTCTTGTCACCCCGCCGCTGCCCGGCGCCGTCAACATGGCGATTGACGAGGCGCTCCTGGCGCAGGCTCGCGACGCGCGCCAGCGCACCATTCGCGTCTATACGTGGGCCCGCCCCACGATTTCGCTGGGGCGCCACCAGACCGCGCAGGGAATCTGGGACCTGGCCCGGTGCGAGGCCCGCGGCGTCGACGTCGTCCGTCGACTGACCGGGGGGCGGGCCATCCTGCACCACCGGGAGCTCACCTACGCCGTCACCGCACCGGTGCGGGACGACGTCGGATTGCGCGACGACTACCGTGCTATTGCAGCGCTCCTTGCGCGCAGCCTGGATCGACTCGGCATCGGCGCCGCGCCTGCCGTTCCGCACACCCGCATGCCCATCCCCGCCGCGGCGCCATGTTTTGAACTGCCCGCGCGCGACGAACTCGTGGTCGAGGGCCGCAAGCTGGTGGCCTCGGCCCAGCTCCGCGAAGAGCACGCGTTCCTCCAGCACGGCTCCCTGTTGAACCACGATGACCAGGGTTGGCTGGGCGAACTCGCCACGATCCCCATGCCGACCACTCCCGCCGCCACCGTCCACGCCTTGCTCGGGCGCGACCTGTCTGCTGACGAGTGGTCCGAGGCTATCGCCGCGGCGGTGCCCGAGGTCTGGCACGAGCGCGTCGTGCCGGTGCACGTTGACGCATGCGTCCCCCCGGACATTCTCGCCCCGCTGGTCGCCCGGTACCGCGACCCGCAGTGGACATGGCGACGCTAGGACCCGGCTGACATGTGGTCCTTCCTCTTCCGCCGCCTGCTCATGGGGCTGGCCACGATGTTCGTGGTCGCGACGGCCACCTTCGCCCTGTTGCACGCCGCCCCGGGAGAGCCCTTCGCGGACCAAATCGAGGACCCGCGGTTCACGCCGGAACAACGCGCCCTCCGTCGCAAGCAAGCCGGGCTCGATGCCCCCATTCCGGTCCAGTACGTCCGCTACCTGGGCGCGCTCGCGAGGGGCGACCTCGGCGAATCGTTCGCCAAGCGGCGCCCCGTGCGGACCCTGCTCGCCGAGCGATTGCCGCGCACCCTGCTCCTTATGGGGACGGCCCTCATCGCCGGGTTCGGCCTGGGGGTCGTCCTCGGGGCCTGGCAGGCGGCGCGGGTCGGCTCGACGGGCGACCGCTGGGTGGAGCGGATCACCGTGGCGTTAGGCGCCGTCCCCGACTTCTGGATCGCCCTCGCCCTGCTCCTCCTGTTCGGACTCAAGCTCCGCTGGTTCCCCGTCGGGGGGATGACCGAGCCCGTGACCCATGACTACATGTCCTTTGCATGGCGCATGCTGGACATCGGGCACCACCTCGTGCTGCCCGCGACCTCGCTGGCCCTGCTGATCCTCTCGCTCGTCGC
>JAEUJL010000769.1 GCA_016794835.1 Gemmatimonadota bacterium
GTCACCGTCAGCTGGCGATGGACGTCGATGTTGACGTTGGCATCGGCGATCCACTTGGGCGTGAACGTCTGGTCCTGGAAGATGTTGGTCACCGACCCGACGGTCACCAGCGAGCCGACCCGCTGGAGCTGGAAGACGGAGTTGAGCCACTTCCACTGGTGGTCGCTCGTCAGGCGGAAGTTGCTGCGCGGCTGCCCGCGCTCATACCGCACGCGCTCCGAGCGGTCGAACAGCGCCTCGCCCAGCGTCGCCAGCTCGGCCGGCGTGGGCTTCACGTAGGTGACGCGGGTGACGTTGTTGTTGTAGGCCAGCCCGAGGCGCAGGGTGTTGTTGCGGGTCAGGGCGACCCCGTAGTTCGCGACGATGTCCACGCCGTCGGTGCGCGTGTCGATCGCATTGGTGAAGTACCGCGCGCCGCCGACGCCGCTGAACCCGTTGTTCGAGAGCAGCGTGCGCGTCGTGGCATTGATCATGTTGCCCGTGAGCACCACGCGGTCATCCACGTCGATCCGGTAGAAGTCGGTCGAGAAGGTGAACGACTTCGTCGGTGACCAGGTGAGGCCGTAGGACACGTTGACGCTCGTCTCCGCCTCGAGCTCGCTCGCCCCGAGCAGCGTGGCGACCGGGGTGCCGACCGGGAAGGTCTTGTTCTCCACGGCAACCGGCGGCGTGCCGGTGAAGTTCGTCGCGGTCGACGAGAACCAGGACTGCGTCAGCGACGGGGCGCGGAAGCCGGTGGCCAGCGCACCGCGCAGGGCGACCGACGGGGTCAGCTCGAAACGCGTGGCGATCTTCCCGGTGGTCGCGGCGCCAAAGTCGGAGTAGTTCTCCGCGCGCCCGGCGATCCCCAGGGTCCAGCGCTTGTGCAGGCTCGTCTCGAGGTCGACATACGCCGCCACGTTGAGGCGGCTCTCGTTCACCTCGTCACTCGGGCGGAACCCGGGGAACACCTGGGAGCCCGCCGCCGCACGCGCGCCGGCGTTGGGGCCGTCCAGCACCCGCACGCCGCCATCGATCCACGACGCCGAATCCCCCTGGAAGATCGTGTACTGCTCGCGCCGCAACTCGGCGCCCAGGGCCACCGACACCGGGTTGGGCAGGAAGCTGAACGACTTCTGCCGCTGCACGTCGACGTTGGTCGTCCACTGGTTGAAGTCAAAACCGCCGGCATCAAAGTCCGTCGGTGAGCGCGTGCCCATCGACGCGTTGTTGGAGTTGATGACCCCGAACTGGAACTGGTTGTAGCCGAAGATCGAGCTGAGGTCGTAGTTCCAGCCGCGCTTCGCCCCCTTCATGCCGCCGCCGATCGAGTAGTCGATGATGTCCGACGTGATCTGCGGGAGGAACCCGTCCGGGTGGATCGCCCGGACCGTGCGGTCGTCGAGCGGACGGCGGAAGAAGCCCGCGCTCTTGCCATCACGGAGCGTCATCCCGCCAAACGCATACAACTCCGCGCTGCTGGACAGCGGCTTGCCGAAGTTGAAGAACGCCCCGTAGTCCGTGGTCTTCGCGTCACCCTGCCAGTGCGTCTGGCGGGCGGGGTTGTTGTTGCGCGGGTCACCGGCAAAGTACATCTGGCGGGTGTCCGGCAACGAACGGTTGGTGCTGTCGCGAAAGCGGAACTCGCCGGAGAGGCTCAGGTAGCCATCGCCGAACAGCTTGAGGGTCTGGCTCGCCGAGAACTGCGACACGGTGCCGTCGCCTTCCGCCGTTTGTCCGATGGTGGTCCCGAACTCGGTCTGCGCGTTGGACTTGAGGATCACGTTGATGACCCCCGCAATGGCGTCCGAGCCGTACTGGGCGGCCGCGCCGTCGCGAAGGACCTCGATCCGCTCGATCGCGCTCGCCGGGATGGCGTTGAGGTCCACCCCCGTCGATCCACGACCCGTCGCGTTCACGTTCACGAGCGCGCTCGTGTGCCGCCGCTTGCCATTCACCAGGACGAGGAGCTGGTCGGGGCCCAGCCCGCGCAGCGACGCCGGCCGCACGTGGTCCGTGCCGTCGGCGATGGTCGCCCGCGGGAAGTTGAAGGACGGCGCCAGCATCTGGATGATCTGCGCGGTCTCCGTCCGACCGCTCATCTTCAGGTCCTTGGTCGTCAGCACGTCGATCGGGACCGCGGCCTCGACCACCGTCCGGTTCTGCTGGCGCGTGCCGGTCACCACCACCTGCTCCAGGTTCGTCACCCCCTTGGTCAGCGCGAAGTCCTTCGTCACCGACCCACCCGACGTGACCTGGATCGTGTCGCGCTGCGCTTCGTAGCCGAGGAGCCGCGCCCGCACTTCATACCGACCGGGAGGCAGGGACACGCGATAGCTGCCATCGGCCCGGGTCGAGGCACCGAAACCGGTCCCCGTGATCGAGATCGTCGCGGCCTGCAGCGGTGCGCTGCTCCCGGCGTCTGTCACCCGGCCACTGAGCGTCCCGCGATCCTGGGCGGCGACGGTCGTCGTAGCCGTCAGCGCGAGCAGGGCGGCGCGGCCTACGCTGCGCGAACTCCAATAACCCATAAGAAACTTGCTCCTGAGAGAGGGGAAAGAGCGCCGCAAACCTACCCCTCCCGGAGTGGGCCGCCATGCCCGGTCCTCGGTTTCCCGTGAGAGCTCACCAACCCAAAGGGCTGTGCCCCAGCTCACGGTTCGGTCGTCGTGCAGTGGTAGCCGTTCCTGCATGCCCGAGGTGACACCATGAGCGTACGCCTGAGCGACCCCCGCCCGGAGGCGGCCGAGCTCCAGACGGAGGGCCCGACACCCTCCCGGGTCTGGGGTGACCAGTGGCTGCGCGTCTCGGAAAAGGTCATCAAGGGCCTCAATCACCAGCTGACCAACCGGGTCGCTTCGCTCGAGGCGGTCGTCACCCTCATGAGCGATGAGGAAGAAGTCCCCGACCTGCAGCTGATGAGCTCGCTGACGCAGGAGGTCAAACGCCTCAGCCAGCTCCTGCATCTCTACCGGCTCATGCCGGCCGAGCCGTTCGTGACCACCGAACCGGTGCGCCTGCAGGACGTCGTCACCCAGGTCATGGAGCTGCACGGCCACCACGCGGACCTGCGGGGAATTCCCATCGAGGTCGACCACGCCTCAGAGACGGCGCCCGTGCTCGTGCGGCCGTCGGCGCTTTTGCGCTGTCTCCTGGTCCTCCTCGAGAGCGCGGCCGGCAACGCCCTTCGCGCGGGGAGCGCTGGAACGCTGCACGTGGCCTATGGCGGCGATGCCGACCTGGTCTACGTCACCTTCGAGGCGCCCTGTCCGCCCGGGCAGCTACTCTTTACCGGCGACGGGAGCCTGGTCGGCGCGGTCAACAGCGCGCTGGCGCACGTCCACGGTCACGCCGATGTGCAGTTGCTGCGCGACGGGGGCACCGAACGCATTCGCTACGTGGTGCAGCTGCCGACGCTGCTCGCCGCGCGGCGCGCCGGGCTGTAAGCACTGGCCGAACGACGTGGCGGGGCCGGAGCGATCAGGCGACCGAGGCCCGCAGCGATCCCAGCGCTCCACGTAACCGGCTGACGGCCTTCGCCCGGATCTGGGACACGCGCGACTCGCTGACGCCGAGGATCGCCGCAATGTCGGACAACTTCAGCTCCTCGAAGTAGTACAGCGAGAGCACGTTGCGCTCGGACTCCGGGAGGGCGAGCAAGGCGTCGCGGAGGTGCGCGACCTCCTGCGTCAGCGTCAGGCGATCCTCCACGTCGTCGCTGGGGTCCGCGATCAGCTGCTCGAGCGGGAGCCGGGAACCGTTCTGGGACTGCTCCGACGTGCGCTCCAGCGGAATGAAGCGGCCGTGATCGCTCTCCGCCTGCCACCGACTGAGGGTCGTCAGGTCCACCCCCATCGCACTCGCGAGCTGGGACTGGTCGGGGGCGTGGCCGAGACGGCGGCTCAGCTCCTCGGAAGCGGCGTGCATCTCGCGGGCCCGGCGTCGGACCGATCGTGGGACATGGTCCTGGCGGCGCAGCTCATCCAGGATCGCCCCCCGGATGCGGGGCGCCGCGAAGGTCGAGAAGGCGAGCCCACGAGATGAGTCGAAGTTGTTGAACGCCTCGATGAGCCCGATGGTCCCTGCGCTCACCAGTTCATCGAGTTCGACGTCCATCTGCTTCGATCGGCAGAGTTGCCGCGCGACATGGTACACCAACCCGAGGTGTTCGCCGAGCAGGGCCTGACGAGACTCCGGATCGACCACCTTCGTGGCTTGGGCAGTCGCGTTTCGCATGGGGCGTCCGTTCCGTGTGTGGGTGCCATGCCGCTGGTGCGCGGCAGGGAACGGAAGGGCAACCGGTGTTCCACGCGGGCTTGTCGGTTGATCGAAACGCTCAACGCGTTGCAGGAGAAGGCGTTAGCGCGGCCGGGAGTGCCTGGCGAGGGGGAAAGACGACCGGGCAGAAGCTGCCGGTCGGGGCAACCCCTTCCGGCAAATAGGGTCGATTCGGGTAACAATGGGCTCAAGCGGGTGGGGCATCCTGCCGATACTTGCCTTCGGACCCACAGACCAAGCCCTCCCGTGAGCAATCGTTCGCCGCTCGATCTCTCGACGATCAACGTCACGACTGAAACACCATATACGCCGCTCACCGCCATCCCGGAGCCGTCATCCAAGGTGACGCGCCGGAAGCTCGGCGCCGTACTGGCCGACCGCGCGCCCCGCGGGCTGACACCGGACCAGATCGAGGAGTACCGTCGTCGCCTTGTCCGCGGCCTCTACAACTCGCCCGCGGTTGCGACCGAGGTCGCGCGCCGAATGCTGGAGAGCGGCGACATATAGAAGGTCGCCTGCAGGTGGCAGGGCTCCGGGCGGCCGCGGATTCGCGTGGCCGCCCGTTGCTGTAGGTTCCCCGGCATGCACCGCGCCGCGCTCCGCCACCTGCGATCGGTCGACCCCACCATGGCGGGGATCATCGACGCCGTCGGGCCGTGTCGCCTCGAGGTGAGCGAGGGGCTCACGCATTTCGAGGCCGTCGCGCGATCGATCGTCTACCAGCAGCTGTCGGGGAAGGCTGCCGCGACCATCTACGGCCGGTTTGCCGCGCGTTTCCCCCGCGGGGTGGTCGAGGCGGGGGCGCTCCTGCGCTTGAGCGAGGACTCCCTGCGTGAAGTGGGCCTCAGTCGCCAGAAGGCGGCGTATCTCCGCGATCTCGCGACCCGGACAGCCAGTGGCGCGTTGCCCATCGAGACGCTGCACACGCTGGACGACGCGGCGGTGATCGGGCACCTCACGACGGTCAAGGGCGTTGGTCTCTGGACCGCGCAGATGTTCCTGCTCTTTCGGCTCGGTCGGCCGGACATCCTCCCTGACCTCGACCTCGGCGTGCAGAAAGCGATGAAGATCGCGTACCGGATGCGGAAGCTCCCCACGCCCGAGCGCGTGCGAAAGGTGGGAGCGCGGTGGGCGCCATGGCGCTCCGTCGCGACCTGGTACCTCTGGCGCTCGATCGACGGCGACGCCAACTGACCATGCGCATCGCCATCACGGGGGCCACGGGGTTCGTCGGGGTGCCGCTGGTTGCCGCCCTGCGCGCGGAGGGGCATGAGGTGGTCGTCATCGGGCGCCGGCGTGCGGGGAGCACGCCCGACGTGGCGTGGGATCCGGAAGGCGGCACCATCGATCGCTCGGCGCTTGCCGGCGTGGAGGCCGTCGTTCACCTGGCCGGAGAGCCCATCGGCGAACGCTGGACACCGGCGCGCAAGGCGGCCCTGCGTTCCAGCCGGGTGAAGGGCACGTCGCTCATCGCTACCACCATGGCGTCGCTGTCACCGCGGCCACGTGTGCTCGTGAGCATGTCCGCCGTGGGGATCTATGGAAACCGTGGTGACGAGGAGCTGACGGAGGTGTCCAGGCCGGCGCACGATTTCCTCGGGGAGCTCGGCGTTGCCTGGGAGTCCGCGGCCGATCCGGCGCGCGCCGCCGGGATCCGCGTGGTCCACCCGAGGCTCGGGATCGTCCTGCACCAGGATGGTGGTGCGCTCGCGAAGATGCTGCCACCCTTCCGGCTCGGCCTGGGCGGACGCATCGGCGACGGGACGCAGTACATGAGCTGGATCTCGCGCGCGGATGCCGTCGCTGCCTTGCGCTTTTTGCTCACCAATGATGCGGTGCAGGGGCCGGTGAACGTGACCGCGCCGGCGCCGGTCACCAATGCGGAATTCACCCGGGAGCTGGGTCGGGCGCTGCACCGGCCCGCCGTGGCGGTGGTGCCGGAGTTCGCGATCAAGCTGCTCTTTGGCGAGATGGGCGAGCAGACCGTGCTCGCCGGACAGCGCGTGTTGCCCGCGGTGTTGCAGCGGATGGGATTCCCCTTCCGCCATGCCGGACTTCCCGCAGCGTTGCGGTTTGCGCTGGGAACGGAATGAGCGATTTTTCCGCGCCCGGAATCCATCCGGGTCCGTAGCGTTCCGACCGACATTCTCATGCTCGACGTCGTCATGGAGGGGGTGCTCGTTGTCGCGCTGGTGGCGGCGTGCGGCGCCTTGCTGTTCTTTGTCGTCATGTCGATGACGCCACTGGGGCGGCGCTGGCGCGAGGAGCGCCGCGCGCGCCCCGTGCGTGAGGCGGGGCCACGTTGCCCGGTGCACGGCCCGCTTCGCGAGGAGGAGATGGTCCAGCTGCCGTCCGGGGAGCGCGTTTGCCCCCGCTGTGTGGCCGAGACGATCGGATAGCCCGGGTGGTGCACACTCCCTTCAATCACCGACGAGATTCCCGCATGCGGTACCGAGCCCTTCTCCTCGTCGGCGCCTGCCTCGGGCTCATGGGGTGCGGCGCGGGGAACGCTCCCCCGCTCGTGGTGTTCGCCGCCGGGTCACTGGCCCGCTCGTTAGGTGCGGCCGCCGACTCCTTCGCCGCGCGGACCGGGCAGGTCGTCTCGGTGGAGCCGGCGGGAAGCCTGGACCTCGCCCGCCGCATCACGGAACTCGGGCAGGTCCCGGACGTGATCGCCCTCGCCGACGAGGATGTCTTTCCCAAGTTGTTGATGCCGGCGCATGTCACCTGGTATGCGCGATTTGCCCGGAACCGGATGGTGCTGGCGCGGGCGGCGGATCGCCCCTCGGTGCAGGCGGACTCCGGGTGGTGGCAGGCGATCATGGGCAGCGCCGCGCGCGTGGGGCGGTCGGATCCGGACCTCGATCCGGGTGGGTACCGCGCGCTCATGCTGTTTGACCTGGCGGAGCGGCACCTCGCGCGGCCCGGACTCGCGGCATCGCTGCTGGCGGCGAGCCCGCCGAAGTACGTGCGCCCCAAGTCCGCGGAGCTCGTCGCCCTGCTGCAGGCGGGTGAGCTGGACTATGCCTGGATGTACGAGTCCTCGGCGCGGGGAGCTCGGCTGCCGTTCGACACCTTTGCCGTCGCGATTGACCTGAGTCGCGAGGCGGACTCCACCTGGTATGCGACGTCGGCCGTCCGTGTCGCGGGCGCCGCGCGAGGCGACACGATCGAGGTCCGCGGGGCGCCCATTCGGTATGGACTGTCCATCCCGATCGCCGCCCCGCGCGCGGCCGCCGGCGCGAAATTCGTTGAGTTCCTGCTGTCCGAAGACGGGCGGCGGATCCTCGCCAGCGAGTACCTCGACGTGCTCGCACGCCCCATGATTGTCGGCCAGGGGGCGCCGGCCTCCCTGAACCCGTAGCCCAGACCATTCGTGCCCCGCATCGACTTTGCCCACCTGCCCGACGACGCACGTGTCTGGGTGTTCGGTGCCTCGCATCCGATCAGTGCCGATGGCGAGACCGACTTGCTCACGTCGGTGGACGCCTGGCTCGACCAGTGGGCGGCGCATGGAACGCCGCTGACCTGCGCGCGCGACTGGACGCATGGCCGCTTTCTCGCCATCGGTGTCGACCAGCGCAGCGCCGGGGCGTCGGGGTGCTCCATCGACGCGCTGTTCCGCGTCCTGCAGCAGGTGCAGGGGACGCTCGGGACCTCGTTCCTGGGTGGCGGGCTCGTCTTCTTCCGGAATGACGAAGGCCAGCTGACCTGCGCGGACCGGGCGGCATTTGCGGTCACTCCGGGCCTTGGCGCCCACACCCTGGTCTACGACACGGCGGTCACGACGGCGGCGGCGTATCGCTCGCGCTTCGAGTTGCCGTTAGGCGAGTCGTGGCATGCGGCGCTGCGTCCCACGGGGTAGCTAGCCGAGCCACCGGTCGCGGTGTTCCGCGACGAAGTCGTCGTCGGCGAGTTCGGGGTAGGCCCGCAACACCCGGTCCAGCTCGCGTTCCTGTCCCGGGGAGAGCAGCTCATCCGTGGCGAGGCACCAGGTGCCGCGGAGCAGTCCCTGGCGGCGGAGCACCTCGTGAATGCCGGGGATACACCCGCGAAAGCTGTTGGCGGCATCGAAGACGGCGCCGTTCGCGTCGGTCAGGGCGGCGGCCTGCGTGAGCCACGCCCGATCCAGGGTGGGATGGTCGTCCACCGCGCGCACCGAGCGGAGCAATTCCACGGCGCGATGCGTCCACACCGCCCATTGTCCGAGCAGCCCGCCGACGATGCGGCGGGTGACGCGGGTCCCGGCCACCTCGAACGTGAAGGGGGTCAGCAGGTCGAGGACGATCTGGTCGTCATTCCCCGTGTAGAGGGCGACGTCGTCCCGGCCGGCCTCGACGATGGCCCGCACCACGTCCAGCGTCTGGTAGCGATTGAACGGGGCGATCTTGATGGCCACCAGGTTCGGGATCTCGGCGAGTTCCCGCCAGAAGCGAAAGCCGAGGACGCGACCCCCAACCGCCGGTTGCAGGTAGAACCCGATGAGGGGGAGCACCTCGGCCACGCGGCGGCAGTGCGCGACGAGGGCGCCGAGGGGGGTGTCCCGCATGGCGCCGAGGCTGAGGAGGACGGCGTCGTATCCCAGCAGCCGGGCCGCCTCGGCCTCGTCGACGGCCTGGCGCGTATCGCCGATGGCGCCCGCCACGAGGGCCACCTGGCGCGTGCCCTGCCACGCGCGGACCGTGTCGCGCGCCAGTTGCAGCACGGGGCGCAGCATGCCGTGGTCGCGCAGCTGGAATTGCGTGGTGTGCACCCCGACGGCGACGCCCCCGGCGCCGGCGTCCACGTAGTACCGGGTGAGGGCGACCTG
>JAEUJL010000774.1 GCA_016794835.1 Gemmatimonadota bacterium
GCATGTGGTGCACGGGACAAACGACGAAGTGCTTCCCTTCGCCGTCTCACGCGACGTGATCGTCCCCACCCTCCGGTCCGACGGGTACCCGGTGACCTTCGAGTCGTTCAGCGGCGGGCACGGGCTCCCCGTCGAACTGGCGAGTGCGTATCTCAGGTCCCTCTAGGGACCGGGACGAGCGGACTCCCACGCGAGGCCGAGGTTCGCCCCCGGGGGTGGGCGTGACCGCGCGCATCCCACCGTCCAGCGAGCAAGCACCCGCCGGACGTGCCGTCCTCACCCCCGCAGGCTCTGGCCCAGCACCTCGCTCCGATTCATGCGACGCGCCGGCAACCACGCGGCCAGCACGGCCGTCGCCAGCACGGCCAGGGTCACCCAGCCGACAGTGAACGGATCCATCGGCGACACCCCATGCACAAAGCCCACGATGGCCCCGCGGGTCGCCGCCACCCCCGCCATCCCGAGCACCACCCCGCCGGATGCCAGGATCAGCCCTTGCCGCACGACCAGCCAGCGCAGGCCGGCCTCCGGCGCGCCAAGCGCCAGGCGAATCCCCATCTCCGGCAACCGGCGCTGGGTAGCATGCGCCACGACGCCGTAGACCCCAACGATCGCCAGCACCCCACCCACCGCCGCGAAGAGCGTGATCATCAGCGCGAGGAATCGGTTGCGGGACACGGCCAGGCTCCGCACATCTTCCATCGTCCGCATCGCGCTGGGCGCGATCGTCGGATCCAGGCTCGTGATCGTGCGCTGGATCGCCGGAAGCACCACCGCGGGGGCGTTCACCGAGCGCACCATCAGGTGGAACCCGTTGGACCGATCCTGGGCGATCGGCTCGATCATGTCGAGGCCGGGCTCCGCGGTGACGTCGCGTCCGCGCTCGTTCCCGACCACGCCAACCACCCGCCGCCAGACGGACGCGGAATCCGGCACCAGGTCCTGCGTGATGAACGCCCCGATCGGGTCGCGGCCCTTGAAGTACCGCTCGGCCATCGCACGGTTGATCAGGACCACGGGCTCCGCCGTGCGCAGGTCCCCCGGTTCAAACACCCGCCCCATGAGAAGCGGGACCTTCATCACGCGGAAGTAGTCCGGCGACACCTGCCGGTGCCGGACCTCGCGGCCCGTCCCCGCCTCTCCCATGCCACGGATCACGAAGTCTGATGTATACCCGCCACCCGTCAGGGGGAGCACGGTCGTGAGCGCGGCGCCCTCGACCCCCGGCAACGCCCGGACGCGTTCCAGCAGCGCGTCGTAGAAGACGTTGATCTGTTCGCCGCTCTCGTAACTCGCCCCCGGGAGGGTGAGCGACACCACGGACACGCCGCGCGGATCGAACCCCGGATCCAGGCGCAGGAGGGACCGGTAACTCCGCACGAACACCCCCGCCCCCACGGTCAACATCACGCCTAACGCGACTTCGGCCATGACGAGGGCCGTCACCCATCGCCGGGCGCGCTGGGAGGCACTGGTGGACCGCGTCGCCTCGCGCAGGGCATCCGCCGCGGGACGTTGGGCCGACCACAGCGCCGGCATCGCCCCGAACACCGCCGCGCACACGAGGCAGGCGACGGCCACCACCGCCACGACCCGGGCATCCATCGAGAGGTCGGTCACCGGGAGCAACCCGGGCGGTTGATACCGCGCGATCAGCCGCAGCCCCATCACGCCGAGCGCCATCCCCACGGCCCCACCCGCCAGGGCGAGGAGCGCGCTCTCAATGAAGGCCTGCCGCGCAATGCGCCCACGGCTCGCGCCTAACGCGCGTCGCATCACCACCTCGCGTTCCCGCGTGGTGGCCCGCACCAGCAGCAGCGTGCCGACGTTCGCGCACGCAATGACCAGCAACAGGACCGTCGCGCCCAACAGGACCAGCAGGGGGGTCCGCGACGGGCCGACGAGGAACTCCTGCAAGGGTCCCGCCCCGGCACGCATCTGCTCGTTGATCACCGGATGGCGCGTCTCGAGCTGGCGCATGACCCCCTCGAGCTGCGCGTTCAGCTGCTCCACCGTGGCACCCGCACGCAGCCGGGCAAAGGGGCGCACGAAGTGGGCCCGCCGGAACCAGTCCTGTTCCCGACTCGCCGGCTCCCACCGGGTGGGCACCCAGAGGTCCGTCGACGCGGAGGGAAAGGCGAAGTCGGGTCCCATGACGCCGACCACCTCCACATCCCTCCCGTCCACGCGCACGGTCCGACCAATGATCGTCGCGTCGCTCGCGAAGTGATCGCGCCACGTGGCATGGCTCAACACCGTGACGCGCGTCGCCGTCTCCCACGTCTCCCGCGCCTCGAACCCGCGCCCCAGCATGGGCGCCACACCAAGCACGGAGAAGAACCCGCCCGTCACTCCCGTCACGGCGAGCGATGTCGCACGGTCCCCGGTCACCACCGACACCTCATCGTCAAACGGCACCCATGCCGCCACGCCATCCAGGGCAGGCACCTGCGCCTCCCAATCGAGCATGTTCGCGGGCGCCGCGGTTTCCTGGACCCACCCCTTGAGTGAATTGCTCTCCCACAAGGCGACCAGGCGCTCCGGTGTGGGGAACGGCATGGGTCGCAGGAGGACAGCGTTGACCGCCGTGAAGACCGCGACCGAGGCCCCGATGCCGAGGCTGAGCACGAGCAACACGGTCCCCGACAGCAGTGGCTGGCGCCGGAAGAGCCGGAGCCCATAACGCACGTCGCGCCCTGCGTCATGCAGCGGGCGTCCGCCGCGTCCATCGCGCAACGCTTCCTTGGTCACCTCCACACCACCGAAGGACGCCAGGGCCCGTTGCCGCGCGTCGGCGGCGGGCAATCCCTCGCGGCGCCAGCGCGCCGTCTCCTGCTCCAGGTGGAACCGCATCTCCTCATCCAGGTCGCGCTCCGCGGCCCGCGGCGCCACCAGGGCCCGCAAGCGCAACCACCGTCCGCGCCAGCTCGTCGACATCTCAACCCTCCAGGATGAACTCGACGGCCTGCACATAGCGCCGCCAGCTGTTGGTCTCCGCCGTCACGGCGCGACGCCCCGCCGGCGTCAG
>JAEUJL010000808.1 GCA_016794835.1 Gemmatimonadota bacterium
GTCGCCCGAGTGTGCCGCCGGGTTCGGCCTGGACCAGCGCAAGCACGCCGCCAACGTGCGCTAGGTGTCGACGACCGGTCCGGGACGGTACCTCCTGCTCGAGTACGCCAGGACGCGTGAGTTCAGCGGACCGATCCAGGCATTCGATTTCGACAGCTGGCTGGCCGAGGGGTCTGTCACCCTGCCGCGTGGATTTGCGATATCAAGTCGTCTCGAGCGCACGATTCGCCCCGAGGAGGAACGCGCGACCTCATTCTTCCGTACGGTTCGCCCGTTGCACGACTTCAACATCATCGGGCGCACCCGGTGGTGGAACACGACGGTCGCCCTGACCGCGCCCGGTGGGGGCAACGAATGGCTTACGGGTCGTCCATTCATCGAAGTCGGCTATCATGTCCCGCGCGCCACGCGGCGACCGGCGGCGCTCGATCCCGTCGAGCTGTTCGGGGCGCGGCAGGTCTGGATGGTCTCCGCCGGCGTGCGCGTGCACGCGGGCCAGATGCGCTCTCGTTTTGGCCGGTACGCCCAACCCCAGTGAATCCCGTGACCCACCGATCCCTTGTCCGGCCCCTCCTTGCGCTCGCCCTGGCTGCCTGCAGCGGGGACAAGGCGCCCGGCACCCCCGTCACGCCACCGCCAGCGCCGATCACGCCGCCGACGCCATCCATCATGACGGTGTCCGGCCGGGGCACCGCCACGGCCCGGTACAACGCCGAGCTCTGGATCCACGGCTCGTACGGGTACACGTCGACGTGGGGCACGCGCACCGTGGGCGGCGTTGGGCGGTCCGGCAATGTCATCTACATCTGGGACGTGCGCCCGGCGACGCCAACCCTTGTGGATTCGGTTGCCATCCCCGGGGTGGGCACCCTCGGCGACGTGCAGGTCTCAAGCGATGGTCGGTACCTCGTGGTGTGCAGCGAGCCTGGCCCCGGCTACCTCTTTACGTTCGACCTCGCCAACCCGGTGCGGCCGCAGCTGGTCTCCACCTTCTCCACGGACAAGTCCACGCGGGGCATCCATACCGCCGAGCTGCAGACCATCGGGGGCAAGCTCTACGCCTTCGCCTCGATCAACACCGGGAACGGCCACCCCGCGCGGATGATGATCGTCGACCTCTCGACGCCCACCGCGCCCCGGGAGGTGTGGACCCTGGACGTCCTCGGATCGTTTGTCCATGACGTGTTCGTGCGGGATGGGTTGTTGTTCACGGCCCAGTGGAACAACGGGATGGTCGTCCACGACATCGGCGGCAGCGGGCGGGGTGGGAGCATCAATGCCCCGGTCCTGCTGGGGGGCGTGGCCACCACGGGTGGCAAGGTGCACAACATCTGGTGGCTGCACGACGGGACCAACAAGCGCTTCGCCATCATCGGCGAGGAAGGGCCGGCCACGCTCTTCACCTCGTCGTCGGGCGACATCCACGTCGTGGATATCTCGAACCTGGCCGCGATGCGCGAGGTCGCCTTCCTCAACGTCCCGGGAGCCGGCACGCACAACTTCTCGGTCGACGAGGCCAATGGCTACCTCTACGCCGCCTACTACAACGGTGGGGTCCAGGTGCTGGATGTCCGC
>JAEUJL010000818.1 GCA_016794835.1 Gemmatimonadota bacterium
GACCAGCTCGATGGATCCCCCTGGTTCACGGACGGATCCCCCCGCGCGAGGACGTACAACGCGCCGAGGAACGAGGTCCCAAGCAGTAACGCGAGCGCACCGCGGCCTACGACCGCCGCGCCCTCCCCACCCCCAGCGTACGACGCCGCGAGCAGCGCGAGGCCCAGGAGGGCCGGGACCCAGGAGACGGTCCCGATCGCCACGCCCAACAACCACACACCGGCCCCCGCGCACACCATCCGCCAGGAGATGCTCCCCCCGAGGTCCGAGGCGGCCAGCAGGATGGCCGCTGGCCCCGCGACGAGGGCGCTCACATGGAGCGGCACGGCCAGCCCAAAGAGGAAACACATCAGGGCGTGGTGACGACCGGACCACCGGGTGCCGGCCCGGTCCGCGACCCACAACATCCCCCCCATCAGGAAGAGGGCCCACCCGTAGACCTCGGTCTCCGTCGCGCTCGACCAGACGGTCGACCCGGTGCCTCCGACCACCGTGGCCAGCAGCACCGCCCGCGGCCCATGCGCCCGCGCGACGACGGTCGCGAGCAGCCCGCACCCCGCCGCGGTGGCCACCGCGGAGGCGAGGTTGACCGCCGTGGCGAACGGCAGGACCGGGCTCCAGAGGTTGGCCCACGCGCGCGCCGCAACGACAAAGAGCGGCGTGCCGGGGGGATGCGGCACGCCCAGGGTCCGGATCGCCGCGAGGAACTCCCCGGCGTCCCAGAGCGTCACCCCGGGCGCCAGGGTCGCCCCGTAGATGGCGAGCAGCAGGAGCCCTCCCACCCACCCGGGGTGGGCACGCCCCCACGCGCGAACGGCAGCGCTCATGGCCCCAAACGTAACGCCCCCGCACCGGATGGCGCGGGGGCGTTCGGTGTGCCGTTAGGCACCCGGCGCTAGGCCGGCGACGGCTCCGGGCCCCCGAGGAGCGGGGGCACCACCGGCTTGAGCGGCGGCAGCACCGTGGTCGGTGGCGCCGACGACACGGCCGGGGGCATCGGGGACCGCGGCGGCAACGTGTCGCCGCGCATCAAGGCGTCGAAGTCCTCGCGGGAGAGCGTCTCCCGCTCCAGCAGCGACTTGGCGACCGCGTGGAGGAGCTCGATGTTCTCCGTGAGCACCGACGTGGCCCGCTGGTAGGCGGAATCGATCACGCGCTTGACCTCCGTGTCCACCAGTTCGGCGGTCTGCTCGGAGACCTCGCGACGGCTCATGAGCTCGCGCCCCAGGAAAACCTCCTGCTCGTTTTCCCCAACGAGGATCGGCCCGATGCGATCGGAGAGTCCCCACTGTGTGACGTAGCGGCGCGCAATCCCGGTGGCCTGCTGGATGTCGCTGGCGGCACCGGTGGTCACGCGATCACGCCCGAAGATGATCTCCTCGGCGACGCGTCCGCCGTAGGCCATGACCAGCCGCGCCTCGATCTGCTCGCGCGTCACCGACACGCGATCGTCTTCCGGCAGGGTGAAGGCGAGGCCCAGCGCACGTCCGCGCGGCACGATGGTGACTTTGTGCAGCGGGTCGTTGCCCTTGACCTTCACGGCACAGACGGCGTGCCCGGCTTCGTGATAGGCGGTGAGGCGACGCTCTTCTTCCTTCATCACGAGCGACTTGCGCTCGGCGCCCAGCATGACCTTGTCCTTGGCTTCCTCGAAGTCGTTCATGAAGATGCGGTCGTGCCCGCGGCGGGCCGCGAGCAGCGCCGCCTCGTTCACGAGGTTCGCGAGTTCTGCGCCCGCCATGCCTGGGGTGCCGCGCGCCACCTTGGTGACGTCGACATCGTCGGCCATCGGCTTGTTGCGCATGTGCACGCGCAGGATCCCTTCGCGACCACGGAGGTCGGGGGCATCCACGACGATCTGCCGGTCGAAGCGGCCGGGCCGCAGCAACGCGGGATCGAGGACGTCCGGGCGGTTCGTCGCAGCGATCAGGATCACGCCGTCGTTGGACTCGAAGCCGTCCATCTCGACGAGCAGCTGGTTGAGCGTCTGCTCGCGCTCGTCATGCCCACCACCGAGGCCGGCGCCGCGATGGCGACCGACCGCGTCGATTTCATCGATGAAG
>JAEUJL010000004.1 GCA_016794835.1 Gemmatimonadota bacterium
AGGCAGATCTCCTTGTAGAACGGCGGGGCGAACCACGGCAGCTCCATGTGGTAGCCGTCCGTGATGTGCGGGGTGATGATGTCGACCTTGGCCGCGCCGGCCTCGGGCGCATGTTCCTGCGCCACCAGCGGCGAAACGACCAGGCCCAGCCCGAGGGCGAAACAAACGGAGCGAAGTGCGCTCATGACTTCAGGAAAAGTGGTTCAACCAGCGTCGTCACGAACAAGAACACCGCCAAACTGACTGCTGCCGGCTCCAGCGGGAGCCCGCCGACCCGCGGCCCCAGCACGGCAAAGGCGACGAGCGCCACCGCACGCACCAGCGCCCCTGCCCCCCACGCCGCCATCACCTGCGCGGGGCCCATCCGACGGATGATCCCCCAGGTGATCCCCTGCACCACCAGCGCCACCGCTGCCGCCACCAGCGCCGCCTGACGAGCTGCTTCCGACGTGTAGGCCAGGCGCAGGACAGCATTGGTCAATGCAATCAGCACCACACTCGCCACGGCGAACCTCGCCCCGCGACTCACGACCCGCCTCGCTTCGTGCGACGCCCTTCCTCGCGCGCCAGGTCCGCCATCAGACGCCGATACATGCTGAAAAAGGCCGCCCCCGCACCAAGAAAGACGCCAAGCACCAACCCGATGGGCGAGGACCCCAACCGCGAGTCCACCCACTGCCCCGCGTACAGGAAGAGCAGGATCGACCCCGCGAACTGCAGGCCGATGCCGGCGTACTTCCACCCGTTTCGGGCCTCCCGGGCGGCGTCCGCCGCCCCGTCCAACTGGGGTCGAAAACCGGGGGGCTCAGGGGGCATTTTCCGGGGCGGAATCTAGGACTTTGTGAAATTTTTCGCAAGCGAACCGCCCCCCCACCGGATAAGCAATCCTCAACGTGAGCAGTCCGGACCCAAGCGCATAGAGAACAAAGGGTTACGCCCTGGGAACTATTGACATCTCGTTAGGTTGTGGATAAGTTCGGCCCAGTCGGTTTCGTGACCCCGCCCCCGTCCGGTTCTGTGCTCCCTAAGCTGGCCCCCGCCCTCCTCCTCGCTGCCCTGACCGCCTACGCGTGTGGTCCTCGGCCGCCGGTCGGAGAATCGCATGCCAGAAAGCCCGAATCGGGGAGCCGGTCCCTCACCTCCGCGGTCGAGGTCGACGTCAGCCAGGGGGTCGCCCTCGCCCTGAGCGTCCGGAACGAGGCTGGAAAGAAGGTCGAGGTCGCCTTCCCCTCCGGCCTCACCCACGACTTCGAGGTCCAGGACTCCGTCGGACGCGTCCTCTGGCGCTGGAGCGAGGGCCGGCTCTTCACCCAGGCCATGCAGAACCGGGTCCTCGAGCGCGAGGAGTCCATCACGTACAAGGCCGAATGGGAGCCCCAGGACCTGCACGGCGAGTTCGTCGCCGTCGTCTCCCTCAAGAGCAGCTCGCACCCGATCGAGCACCGCTCGAAGTTCATCCTGCCCTGACGCCGGCTCCCGCCCGCGCGGGAGGCCAGCCTGGCACCGCCCCCATCGTCGGCACTCCCCGGCCGGCCCCGGCTCTTATCCCCCCGTGGTACGGCCATTACCTTCCGCCGACCTTGGACCTCCAACCTGACCTGTCGTGGGGACTTCCGCAGAACGACTGAATGACACGCGCGACCTCGAGTTGCTCAAGAAGCTCGCGGTGGCGCGCAAGACACTGAAGGAACAGATCGGGCGGAAGATCGTCGGCCAGCACGACGTCGTGGAGAACCTCGTCTGCGCCATCCTCGCCGGTGGCCACGTCCTCATCGTCGGCGTGCCGGGCCTCGCCAAGACCCTGCTGATCCAGACCCTCGCCGAGGCGATGGACCTGCAGTTCTCGCGCGTCCAGTTCACGCCGGACCTCATGCCCGGTGACATCACCGGCACCGAGCTCCTCGAGGAAGACCACGCCACGGGTCGTCGGGTCTTCAAGTTCGTGAAGGGTCCGGTCTTCGCGAACATCGTCCTCGCCGACGAAATCAACCGCGCCCCGCCAAAGACGCAGTCGGCGTTGCTGCAGGCCATGCAGGAGCGCACCGTCACCGTCGCCGGCCAGACGCACCGCCTGCCCCACCCGTTCTTCGTGCTCGCCACGCA
>JAEUJL010000049.1 GCA_016794835.1 Gemmatimonadota bacterium
ATGTGCCACCAATCCGCCGTGACCGAAGGGGTCCCGGGACTCATGACCCTCTCCACCATTGCGGACCGGCTCGGATACCCTATCACCGGTGTGCAGGACGGGGCGATGAGCGACGCGACGCCCATCGCGCAGCGTTTTGGGGGGTGGTACGTCACGGGGACCCATGGCCCGCAGGGCCACTCGGGCAACGTCCGGTCGACGAAGCTGAGCCACGAGGTCGACAAGACGCGAGTCCGTACGCAGGTCGACCTCACGACGGAAAGCATGCGCACCACCCTGGGGGACTACTTCGACACCTCGGCCTACCTCCACGGCCACAGCGATGTCGTCGCCCTGATGGTGCTCGTGCACCAGGCCGTCGTGCACAACCTCGTGACCCTCGTGCACCGCGCCGCAGAGGAGGCCGATCGCCGCTACGCCGGGCCCCGCGATCCCGCGGCGCCCGGCGGTGGCGTCCCGGCGACACCCACCTTGCAGGCCGCCGCCGCGCGCCTGGTGCAAGCCCTCTTCTTTGATGATGCGGCGCCGCTCGCCGCCGAGCTGCGCGGGACGACGTCCTTTGCGACGGACTTTGCCCGCCGCGGTCCGCGGGACAGCCGCGGACGGTCGCTGCGCGACTTTGACCTGACCACGCGGCTCTTCACGTATCCCCTGAGTTTCCTGGTCTATTCCGACGGCATCCGCACCTTGCCGCCGGTGGCACGACGCGAGGTCTATGGCCTCATCGCCGCGGCGCTCACGGGAGGGGCATCCTCACCGCTCGTTCGCCCACCGGACCCGGACACACGCGAGGCCATCGCCGGGATCCTGCGCGAGACCCTTCCCGAGGTCTTCTCCACGCGATAACTCGGCCCCCAAACCAGCGCCGGTCCCGTGCGGTTCACACGAGACCGGTCGCTGGGCCACTCAGCGACGCAACACGAGGTTGTCCATGATGCCGACCCCCTCGAAGGCGAGGTAGCGCGGCACGGCCAGGGTGATGGGCCACTGGCCCTGCACCACCCCATCGATCGTGAGCGTCACGGTGCGCGCCACCGGATCGTACCGCAGCGCCATCGGGTTGAAGCCGGGATACCCGGCGTTCCCGCTGGCGAGGACCGGTCCGGTCATGCCGTTGGTCCGCAGCTCCCAGGTCAGTTCGCCGCCCGGCAGCTGCAGGTCGCGCACGCGCAGCCACAGGAGGCCAGCGGACGTCAGGTTGCTCGTCAGCACCCCCGAGTTGGTGAAGCCCATGGCCACATACGCGCCGGGGATCGGCGCCGGATACCCATCCATGCTGAAGGTGTAGGGTACCGTGGGTGCGACGAACGGCATCAACGCCGTGGGGTATGCGGTCACCGCGTCGAACCACTCCGACGAGATGCACCCGTTCTCCAGCGTCACGTTAGGCAGCGCGCTGGACTGCAGCGGCGACGGCATCTCGTTCAGGTTGTCCGAGCAGGCCGCGTACTTCCAGGTCTGGTCGCCGTCGGGCGTTAGCCACTGCGTGCTCTTCGATCCCGGCCACTCCACCCAGTATCCGCCCAGGCTCTCGTGAATGAAGACCGGGCGATCAAGCCCCTTGCCCCCGTGCGGCCGTATTCCCTGCGCAAAGCCGAACGATTCCCGCACCAGTACGCCGGGCGCTGGCGGCGTGGTGGGCAGCACAGTGGATGGTGGGGGCGTCGTACCGCCGCCGCCCTTCGCCAGCAGGGGTTCGACGGCGCGCGGGGCTGTCGAATCGGCGACGGCGCAGGCCACCAATCCGAGGGTGGCAACGAGGGGCGAGAGGTGGAATGAACGCATTGCGGTCCTGGGTTGAGGGATGCCCCCGTCCATCGCAAGCGGCGCTCCAATTGCGCACAGATCGCAAACCCTTCTCCGCAAACGACTTGGCTGTTCCGGGGACCGCAGCGCCAGCTCACGCGATAGAACGTTCCATTACAGCTTCGCGACGCATCGTTACATGCGGGACCGGAGCGATGCACCGCACGAGTCCGCCATCGACCGCACGCCAGCTACCTCACGGTTCGTCGCCGCTCGGTCCGTACACCTGGGGAACCTTCGCTCCCATCGGCCGGAGGTACGTCGTGATCTGGCCTCGGTGATGGATGAGGTCAAAGAGGAAGCTCCACGCCATGGCCGCGGCGTTGCGCCCGCGACCACCCATGGCGATCTCTCCGCTCCATCGTGTCGCGGGGAGCGCAGTCAGCCGCGCGGCGGCGCCCTCGGCGTGCACATCGTACGCGCGCAGGACCTCAGCCATGGTCGCCGGCATGGGAACCGGTGTGAATGCCATGAGGCCCGTTTCCAGCGCGTCAAGGATCAGCCGCTCCTCGATGACGATCTGCCACGCGATGGCCTGTGCCGTGCGCGACTTCGGGTCGGGGACCCAGGTCGCCCCTTCGGGGATCCGTGCCAGGACGCGACGCGTCCGCTGGGACTCCTCGACCCAGAATTTCGTGAAGAGTGCCTGCTCGTTCATGCGTAGGCCTCCAGTGTGGGCGACGGGACCTCAAGTTATCGGGGTGCCCCACGGGCGACGGCGGTGCCGCGGCCTGAAAGGTCCCGTAGATTCCGGGACCTTTCTCCCGCCCGCATGAGCGACCTCGATCTTCGTTCCTTCGTCGAAGCCGGCGATGGCATCCACGTCATCCGCGGCAGCCAGGACATCCGCGGCTGGAACGGGATCCGCTACGCTGCGGGCCTCTCGGCCAAGAATGTCCCCGCGCGCCAGCTCTCCATGAACGTCGCGCGCATCCCACCCGGCGGGGTGGCCTACGCGCACGTCCATGTCGACTTCGAGGTGATGCTCTACATCCTCAAGGGCCGCGTGCGGCACGAGTACGGGGACGGGCTCACGCAGGTGGTCGAGAACTCCGCGGGCGACTTCATCTACATCGAGCCCGGGGTGCCGCACGAGGTCTTCAACTGCAGCGACACGGACGAGGTGATGGCGGTCGTCGCACGCTCCGATGCCACGGAGTGGGCGCACATCGTCGAGTATGACCGGGCGACCGGTGCGTTAGGCAAGGTCCTGGAGCGCAAGGAAGGCTGAGCGCCCGGTGGACAACATCACCCACGCCCTCGCCGGATGCCTGATGGGGGCGGGGGCCCTCGCCGCGATGGCCCGTCGCGGCACCGCCATCACCCCTGCCATCCGCCGGACCACCATCGCCGTCGGCATGGTGACGGCCGAGTTTCCGGACAGCGACCTCGTGTACTCGGGCGACCTGCTGGGGATGGGCCAACTGGCCTACCCCCTGCACCACCGCGGGCACACCCACACCGTGGTCTTCGCCCTGCTGAGTGCGGTCGCGATCTGGGCCGTCGCCCGCGCGATGAGCCGCGCAGCCCGCGACCGCGAGGTGTCCGGGGTCCTGCTCTGGCTGGCCCTCGCCGGCACCCTCTCGCATCTCGTCCTCGACTGGACGAACAACTACGGCGTGCATCCCTGGTGGCCGGTGTACCGGGGGTGGTTCTATGGCGATGCCATCTTCATCGTCGAACCGTGGTTGTGGGTGGTGGCGCTCCCGCCGCTGTACTTCCTTGCCGTCGGGCGCGTCACGCGCGCGCTGTTCGTCCTGGCCGCCCTGGCGATCCTCGCCGCCTCCTGGTTCCTCGGCCAGGTGCCGCGCCCCGTGGCCGCGGTCGTCACCCTGGGGATGGTGGGATGGACCCTGGCCAACGCCCGGGCGACCCCCCGGACCCAACTCGCGTTAGGCGTCCTCGGGTGGCTGGTCGTGGAAGGCGTGTTCTTTGCCACGTCCCGCACCGCGCGCCGCGAGGTGGTCCGCGCCATCGGGCCCACCTTCGTCGACGTCGTCATCACGCCGACCCCGGGCGACCCGTTCTGCCTGCGAGCCCTCGTCGTCACGTCCGATGGGGCGAACTACGTCCTGACGCATGCTTCCGTCACGCCGTTCCCGGCGGTGCGCGGGGCGCCCCACTGCAGCGCCCCCGCACGCACCGCGCCCGTGGGCGACCCCGATGGTCGCCCGTCGACCGCCACCATCCAGTGGCAGGTCTCGTGGCGCGCCCGGCTGGCCGAGCTCCGCGACCTCGTCGCCACCAACTGCCGGGCCGCCGCGGCCATGCAGTACATCCGCGTGCCGCAGTGGCGCCGCAACACCGACGGCAGTATTGAGCTGTACGACGCGCGTTATGGCGATGGCAGCTTTGCCAGCGTGACCCTCCCCCGCGATGCCGCCCCCTGTCCGCGGTTCGTCCCCGGGTGGCGCCCGCCGCGACAGGATCTGCTCGCGTCGCCGTAACGCAGGACGCGGGGTGCCAAGGCGCGTGCCGGGCGGCCGCAGCGCGGAAGGCGACGCCCCGCACGCCACCGCAGATGGTTGCGCCCGGCGCGGGGCGCCCCGAGTTTGGGGCCGTGCGCTCACTCATCCGACACCGCTCCCCTGCCCTGTGGCTCGCCGGCATCGTCGCCTGCGCCGCACCTGGCCCCTCCCCTGCCGACCTCTCGCCGGCTGACGGCAAACGAGTCGAAGGAGCGCAGGGCATGGTGGCCGCCTCGCACCCGGATGCCTCCGCGGCCGGTGTTGAGGTGCTGCGGGCCGGAGGCAACGCCGCCGACGCCGCGGTCGCCACCGCCTTCGCACTCTCGGTCACCGACATCTCGCAGACCGGGCTCGGGGGCGGCGGCGCGCTCACCTTCTACAACGCGCGCACCGGACGCGCGGACCACCTGTCGTTCTACGCGCGCACGGGGAGCGATCCCGCGTGGGGCACGGCGGACAGCGGCGCGGCCAACCCGCGGCGCATCGGCCGGGCGGCTGCGGTCCCCGGGATGGTGGCCGGGCTGCTCGAGGCCCACCAGCGCCATGGCAAACTCCCGCGTGCCGCCGTGCTGGCCCCGGCGATCCGCCTCGCGCGTGACGGCTTCATCGTGAGCCCGCTCCTGGCGCGCACCATCGCGTCCTCGCGCGCCAAGCTGCAGGGGAACCCGGTCGCCCGCGCGTTGTTCTTCCCCGATTCGCAGCCCCTGCGCCCCGGGGCGCGCCTCGTCCAGCCCGCGCTCGCCACGACGCTGCAGCGCATCGCCGACGGCGGACGCGAGGCGTTCTACACGGGCGCCATCGCCGACCAACTCGCCAGGGATGCCCAGGCGCTCGGCGGGCTCATCACGGCCGACGACATGACGCGGTATCCGGTCGCCCCAATGGTCCCGCTCTGCACGAGCTGGCTGGGCCACACCGTGCTGTCGGCCCCACCACCCATGGGGGGCGCCCCATTGCTGGAGATGTTCGAGCTCACCGAAGCGAGTGGGCTGACCCGCGCCGGCGGCTTCACCGATCGCCCGCAGGCCGTCGCAACGATGGCCGGGATCCTGCGCCTTGCCCAGGCGGATGGGTCGCTCCATCGCGGGGATCCCGCGGTGCTGGCGGTCCCGGCGCGCGGCGTGACCAGCGCCGCCTATGCCGCGCAGCGCGCCACCCTGCTCGCGGGCGCGGCGCGGGACTCCGTGGGGCCTGGTGACGCCTGGCCGCACGAACCGGCGGCACGCGATGCAGCGTGCGAGGCGTATCCCTATCCGGTGGCCGTGCCGCGTGCGCCGAGGGCTTCCGGCGACGAGCCTGAGTCCCAAACGAACGAAAGCCTCACGTCACACCTTGCCGTCGTGGACGCCGAGGGGAACGCCGTGTCCGCCACGACCACGGTGGGGGTGTTGTTCGGTTCCGGCGTGTATACCGGCGGCTTCTTCCTCAACTCGTCCGCCGCCAACCTGGATGCGCGCACCCGTGGCCCGAACCGGTATTCCAACTCCACCATCGCACCCACGGTGATCCTCGATGGCCGCCAGGTGCGACTCGTGATCGGCGCCGCCGGCTCGCAGTACATCCAGCCCGCGATCATCCAGGTCAGCACCCGGATCCTCGCGTTCGGCGAAGATCCCGGGCGCGCGATCGCGGCTCCACGCATCTGGTCCACGCCGGGGCGCCGCGAGGTGGAAGTGGAACCCGGCTTCACGACCGACGTGTATGCCGGTCTCGTCGCCGCCGGCTACCAGCCGCTCTCTCGCGTGGCCGACATCCAGTTCGGCGGCGTCCACGGGGTCTTCGTTCGCAAGGATGGCCGGCGGATCGGGATCGCCGACCCCCGGCGCGACGGCGTGGCCCGCGCCCAGTAGGGTCGGCGCCTAACGCGACCTGCTACTTGCGACGCAGCTCGCGGTAGCGGAGCGCCCCGGCCGCGAGGGCGAGGAGGCCAAGGACGAGGGGCGCCACGGGAGACTCGCCCCGCCGCAGGTGCGTCATGGCGGCCCCACCCATCAGGGCCGCGAGGCCGGCGCCGGCCGCCGGGGTCAGCATGGGCACGATCTTCGTCGCGGCCGGGACCACCAGGCCGATCGCGCCGGCCACCTCGGCCGCGCCGATCGCCTTGATCGCGCCATCGCTGAACTCCTGCGCCCACGCCATCTGCGGGTTCTGCCGCAGCTCGGCGCCCGGTTGCATCAGCTTCATTCCGCCGGCCCCGAGGAA
>JAEUJL010000079.1 GCA_016794835.1 Gemmatimonadota bacterium
CTCGTCCTCGTAGAAGTACTGGTGCGTCAGCGCGACGACCGCATCCACCGAGTCCTTGAGCGCCGCGACCTGCGTGCGCACCGTCGCGTACTGGTCCCCGTATCGCACGTAGGGCACGCGATTCACCGGCGTGAGCGTGCCGACCAACCCGATGCGCACCACACGGCCACTCCGCGTGCGCACCGGCACGATCGCCCGCGGGAGGATGCCGGGGAACGGCTGGCCCAGCGTGTCGGAGACATTCCCGGTGACGTACCGGAACCGCGATTCCGCCACGCGCTGCCGGAAGGTGGCCTCGTTGACGTCGAACTCGTGGTTGCCTAACGTGGCCCAGTCGAGCCCGGCCGCGTTGAGCACCGCCACCATCTGGCGCCCGGCCAGCGGCTGGCCGTCCACCCGCGCCGTCCCGAGCGCCGAGGGGGAGAAGAAGTCGCCGCCGTGCGTGAACAGGACGGGGCCGCGTTCGGACTCGAGGCGCCGCTTGAGTGCCGCCACCCGCGCGAGTCCACCAACGCGTCCCCCCTCGATCGCCATGATCTCGTAGACGTCGTTCACGTGGAGGAACGTGACGGTTGCCTCGGCGGGAGGTGCGGCGACGACGGGGGCCGGGGGGCGTCCGCCACCGACGCAGGCGGCGGCGAGGAGGGTCGCGAGAAGGCGAACGGGGGCGCGCATCCCGGAAATCTGCCCGCGAACGGCGTGGACGACAGGCGGGGGATGGTGGACCTTTCTGCCATGACTTCGTCGACACCGCGGCCCCTGGCCGTCATCACGGGGGCGTCCGAGGGGATCGGGCGCGACCTGGCGTCGTGTTACGCCCTGGCCAACTTCGACCTCGTCCTGGTCGCGCGCCGCGAACCCCTGCTGCGCGAGCTGGCCGCGACCCTCTTTGCGCAGCACGGGGCCCGGTGCCAGGTCCTGCCGGCTGACCTCTCCCAACCTGCCGAGTGCGACCGGGTGCTCGCGGCCCTCGCGGGGGACCGTGAGCGTGTGTTTGCCCTCGTGAACAACGCCGGGTTGGGCACCCATGGGTGGTTCCACGACATCCCGATGGAGCGACAGCGGGTGCTCATCGAGGTGAACATCGCCGCCCTGACCCATCTCACGCGCGGCGTGCTGCCCTGGCTGCGCGCGAATGGCCGCGGACACGTGATGAATGTCGCCTCGGTGGCCTCGTTCCAGCCCGGGCCGTTGATGGCGACGTACTACGCGTCCAAGGCGTACGTGTTGTCCCTGTCGGAGGCGCTGCATAACGAGTGCCTCGGCACCGGCGTGACGGTGACCGCCGTCTGCCCGGGGCCCACGACGACCGGCTTCAAGGTGGCGGCAGGGCTGGCCTCGGATTCCGCGCCCGGCGGTCCGCCCCCGATGCGTTCAGCGGACGTCGCCGACATCGCCTTTCGCGGGACCATGGCGGGGAAGCGCGTCGTGATCACGGGGGCCCGCAACTGGGTGGCCGCCGCGCTGGGACGCTACCTGCCGCGTGCCTGGTCCGCCGCGACGATTCGCAAGATCCAGCTCGCCCGCATGAAGCCGGCGAACTAACGCGCGAGGCCGAGCATCGGGCGGAGGAACCGCCCGGTGTGTGAGCCCTCGACGCGCGCGACATCCTCCGGCCGCCCCATCGCCACGACGCGCCCACCGCCGTCGCCGCCGTCCGGCCCCATGTCGATGATCCAGTCGGCGAGCTTGATCACGTCGAGGTTGTGCTCGATCAGCAGCACGGTGTGGCCGGCATCGACCAACCGGTCGAGGACCCCGACCAGCTTGCGTACATCGTCGATGTGCAGGCCGGTGGTCGGTTCGTCCATCAGGTACAACCGGCGCCCCATCCCGCGGGACGAGGTCGCGAGTTCCCGCGCGATCTTGACGCGCTGCGCCTCGCCGCCCGAGAGGGTCGTGGCCGACTGCCCGAGCCGCAGGTACCCCAGCCCGACCTGCTGCAGGTGCCACAACGCTTGCCCGAGTTTGTCCTCGTGGGGAAAGGCGCGAATGGCCTGGTCCACCGTCAGCTGCAGGACGTCATGGATATTCCGGCCGTTGACCGTCACGTCCAGGACCCGCTGCTGGAAGCGCCGGCCGGCGCAGTCGTCGCACGGGACGAACACGTCGGCCATGAAGACCATCTCCACCTGCAGGGCACCGGCCCCCTCGCACCGTTCGCAGCGCCCGCCCTTCACGTTGAACGAGAAGTGATACGGGCTCAGGCGGGCCTTCTTGGCCGCCGGCGCCGACGCGAAGATCCGTCGGACCTCGTCGAACGCCTTGATGTAGGTCACCGGGTTCGATCGCGGCGACCTGCCGATCGGTTCCTGGTCGACGAGGACGACGGCATCGAGGGCCTCGGCTCCGAGGAGCTCGCGCACGGTGCCCACCCGCTCGCCCAGGTGCCGCTTGGCCGAGGTCTCCCCGGTGAGCCGGGCCTCGAGGGCCCGGTAGAGGACGTCGTGGACGAGGGTGCTCTTGCCGGACCCGGAGACCCCGGTGACGACGGTGAGCGCGCCTAACGGGATGGTGACCTGCACATCCTGCAGGTTGTGCTCACGCGCCCCCCGCACCTCGAGTTGGCCGCGGTGCACCGGGCGGCGCTTCGTGGGCACCGGGATGGCCATGGCGCCGGTGAGGTACGGACCGGTGAGCGGGCTCCCCGCCGCGTCCGCCACCGGCCCGTCGAAGACGACACGCCCCCCGTTCTCCCCGCTGCCGGGCCCGAGCTCGATCATGTGGTCCGCCGCCCGGATGGCCTCGAGGTCATGCTCCACCACGAGCACCGTGTTGCCGCCGTCGCGCAGCCGCTGGAGCAGGGCGAGCAGGCGATCCAGGTCCCTCGGGTGCAGCCCGATGGACGGCTCGTCGAGCACGTACAAGGTGTCGATCAACGAGGCGCCTAACGAGTTCGCGAGGGTGATCCGCTGCGCCTCGCCACCCGAGAGGGTGCGGGTGGCGCGGTCCAGGGTCAGGTAGGTCAGCCCCACCTCGCACAGGAACCGGACCCGGTCGCGGGCCTCGCGCAGGATGTGCGCCGCCACCTGCTCCGCGAACGGGGGAAGGGTGAGTCCCTCGATCCACGCGCGCAGCGCACGCACCGGGAGCGCGTTCACCTCGGCGATCGTGCGCCCCGCCACGCGCACCAGGAGGGCCTCGGGGCGCAGGCGCGTGCCCCGGCACTCCGTGCATTCCACGGCCGACTGGTACTGCCGCAGGAAGACGCGGATGTACTG
>JAEUJL010000096.1 GCA_016794835.1 Gemmatimonadota bacterium
GCCACACTCGCCACCAACACGCCGTTGCGCGTGTAGATGCGCCCCCGCGCGAAGCCCCGCGCACCTGCCGCCACGGGCGAGTCCATCGCGTACAGGAGCCAGTCGTCCACGCGAAAGGCCCGGTGCAGCCATAACGAGTGATCCAGGGACGCCATCTGCAGCCCGCGCGAACGGAAGGTGAGTCCATGGGGCTGCAGCGCCGTCGTGATCAGCCCGTAGTCGGAGACATACGCCAGCACGGCCTGGTGCAGCAACGTCTCATCCGGGAGGGCATTCACCGTCTTGAACCAGACGTGACGCACCGGCTCGTGCGGGACGCCGGGGGCAAACGGGTCGATCGGGTTCACGGGGCGAAAATCCACCGGGCGATCCTGCGTGAGCACGGTACGCAGCGGCTCGGGGATCCGGTCGGCCATCTCGCGGATCAGGTCGAGTTCGGGGGAGAGGGACTCCGGAGGCGGCACATCCGGCATCTGGTCCTGGTGCTCATGCCCCGCTTCCGTGACGTGAAAGGACGCCGAGAGGTTGAAGATCGCCTGCCCATGCTGGATCGCCGTGACGCGGCGTGTGGTGAAGCTCTTCCCGTCGCGCAGCCGATCCACGAAGAAGACGATCGGCGCCTCCAGGTCGCCGGGCAGGATGAAGTACCCATGGACGGAGTGCGCCTCGCGCCCCTCGTCGACCGTGCGCCGCGCCGCCACCAGCGCCTGGGCGAACACCTGGCCGCCGAACACCCGACCGGATCCGAGGTCGCGGTTGCGCCCGCGATAGATGTTGACCTCGAGCGGCTCGAGGTCGAGGAGGTCGAGCAGGATGTCGTCAGGGCGTGCCATGCCAGAAGTCTATCGGGGGCGCCCCTTGGGGCGCGAACGCCCGCCGGGGCGCGGCGTCCGTGTCACTCCACGGCCGGCTCAGGGCCGGCCGCCCACCAGTGCCTGGTACACGAGGGTCGGGAAACGCTCCCGGATGTCGCTCGCGTTAGGCAGCATCTGGATCATGAAGACGATCACCAGCCGCTCCACCGGATCGATCTTATAGACGGTCGCGTAGGCCCCACCCCACCCGTAGGTCCCCACGGACGCGAAGCCGTCGGCCCCGGGCCGCTCGGCGACCGAGAACCCGAGCCCGAACCCCATCCCGGCGTCGCCGTACAGGCGCCCCAGCTGGTTGGTTCGCATGACGTCAATCGTCTTCGGGCCGAGGACACGGGCACCGTCGAGGGTCCCACCATTGATGTACATCTGGAGGAAGCGACCGTAGTCGCGCGCGGTGGACAGCATCCCGGCGCCGCCGGCGAAGTTGCGGCGGGGCCCATCGACGTAGTGGCCCTGCCCCCGCGCCCCGTCGGGCGCTCGCACGGCCTTGCCCGTGGCGTCGGACATGTAGACCGCGGCCAGCCGCTCCCGCTTGGGCAGGGGGAGGAAGTAGTGCGTGTCCTTCATGCCTAACGGGTCGGTGATGCGCGTCCGCACGAACTCGTCGAGCGCCATCCCGGACACCTTCTCGACGACGCACCCCAGGATGTCCGTGTTGTAGCCGTACACAAAGGCACTGCCGGGTTGGGCCACAAAGGGCAACGTCGCCAGCCGTTCCATCGTGACGCAGACCGGCTCATCCTTGTCCGCCGTGTACCAGCCGTACCCGGCCGCCGGGCCAAGCCCCACCGCCTGGTACTTCGCGGACACCTTCGCGTCCGTGCCATACGAGATCCCGGCCGTGTGCGTCAGCAGGTCGAAGATCGTGATCGCGCGACGAGCCGGGACGATCGAGTCCGCGGTGATCGCGACGGTGGTGCGGGCAAACGCCGGGATGTACCGGCTCACCGGGTCGCCGAGCCCGAGGCGCCCCTCCTCGACCAGGATCATGATCGCCGTGCTGGTGATCGCCTTGGTCTGCGACGCGATGCGGAAGATCGCGTCCGTGGTCATGCGCCGGCCCGCTTCCTTGTCGCTCCAACCGACCGCGCGCTCGTACACCACCTTGCCGTCGCGCATCACGAGTCCGACCGCTCCCGCGATGCTGCCGTCGTCCACCCGCTCCTGAAGCGCCCGATCGATCCGGGCCAGGCGTTCGGCGGAAAACCCCGCGGGCGGGGCCGCCGGACGACGTGGCGGCGCGAACTGCGCCGAGAGGGGTGCCGCGGCGGAAAGCGCGAAGACGGCGAGGCTGCGAAGTCGCATGGCTCTGCGGTAAGGGGGCATTTCGCCGGGGAGCTTAGCCCATTCCGGCTCCCCCCGCACGCCTTTCAACTCCCCCTTGACGCCCTGTGGGCTCGAATTTACCTTAGCGCTGAGTAAACGACCACTAAATCACTTGGAGACTCCCAATATGTCCACCTGGAATATCGACCCGACCCACTCGACCGTTGGCTTCTCGGTCAAGCACCTCATGATCTCCACGGTCCGGGGACGCTTCTCCGACTACTCGGCCACCCTGACCCTGGACGAGGCGACCCCGGCCAATTCGGCGCTCGCGGTCTCCATCAACACGGCATCGGTGGACACCCGGACGGAGCAGCGCGACAACCACCTGCGTTCCCCGGACTTCTTCGACGTCGCCAACCATCCCGCGCTGACGTTCAAGAGCACCAAGATCCAGGGCGACGTTGGCGGCACGTTCAGCGTCCTTGGTGACCTGACCATCCGCGGGACGACGCGCCCGGTCACGCTGAGCGCGTCCTTCGAGGGCGCCGGCAAGGACCCCTGGGGGAACGAGCGCAAGGCGTTCACCGCCACGGGCAAGATCAACCGCGAGGAGTTCGGCCTGACCTGGAACCAGGCGCTCGAGGCGGGTGGTCTCCTGGTCTCCACCGACGTGAAGCTCGAGCTCGAGGTGCAGTTCGTGCGCGCCGCGCAGGCGTAGCAGGCGGCCTGAGGACAGCAAGCTTCGACGCGGCGTCCGTTCACGCCGCGTCGAAGGTCAGGGGGTGATGCGGGGCGTCTCGCCGAAGTGGGTGGCGAGCCCTCGCATCACCCCCTCGATCGTTGCCGCCTGGTCGAGGAAGAAGTGCGAGACAAAGCGGAAGATCGGGTGGTAGACCTCACCCTCCTCGGTGATGGTCAACCGGGTGCCGCCACCGTCAGCCGCCAGGGTGTAGACCCAGCGCCCGCCGAAAGGGAGGGTGGAGTCGGCAATCGTGCGGACCAGGCGCGAAGGCGCGACCGCCTCGGTGGTCTCGAAGGGAATCGGATCGTCGCCCGTGTCCTCGAGCCACGTTTCGCGCGCGGCCCCCGCGACCAGCTCCACCGACTTGAGCTCGTGGCGCCACAGCAACTGGCCGCGGAAATCCGTCAGCACGGCCCAGACCTCATCGACCGGCCGGTTGAGGGTGAGTGTGCGGCTGGCCACGTGATCCACCGGCAGCGCAGCCCCCACCGCCGCGACGGCAGCCACCACGGCAACGTACGCTGCGAGCCCCTTGGCGGCCCGGCGCATCAACCCCCGTTGGGCTGAGCGGGGCGTCCGCCAGTGAGAACAACCCCTACCGCGACCACCGTGACAGCCCCGACAACATTATGCCACAAGAAGGACACTTGGGGCGCACCGAATGACACAGCGGCCACCGCACTCATACCCGCGAGCAAACCAACGAAGGCGCCACGCGCCGTCGCCCTCGGCAGCATCGCGAGCAGGAAGACGCCAAGGATCGAGCCGTAAAAGAACGAACCGAAGCGGTTGACGACCTCAATGAGCGATCCCAGCGATGCCGCATAGGTCGCTACGATGCATGCGAAGACCCCCCACAGTCCCGTTGCGAGCTTGGAAACGCCGAGGAAGTGCGCATCGGTCGCCTCCGGGCGGATCCAGCGCCGGTAGAAGTCGATCACCGTGGCGGTCGAGAGCGAGTTCAACTCGGCCGCGATACTGGACATGGCCGCCGCCATCACGGCCGCGATGAAGACCCCAGCCAGGCCCAGCGGGAGTTCGTTGAGGACGAAGTGCGGGATGATGTAGTTCACGTCCCGCGACGGCTGGCCGGTCACGCGCGCCGCCATGTCCAGCGCCTCGGTGCGGATCTTCGAGACCTGGGTATCCGCGGCCCGAAAACTCTCCGTCGTCAATGGTGTCCGGGCCGCTGCGAGCTCCCGGGCGGCCCCCGCGCGAATCCCGACAGCGGTCTGGAAGCGCTGGTTCACGTCGGCCCACAGCGCGGGTTCGCGCTCCTCCACCACGCGCGCGTGCGCCGGGTTGAACAGGGTGGGCTGCGGCTGGAAGAGGTAGAAGACGAAGACCAGGATCCCGATTAGCAGGATCAGCGCCTGCAGCGGGATCTTCCAGTACGCGCTCATCAGGAGCGAGCTGCGGGCCTCGTCCACCGACTTCGCCGTGAGATAGCGCTGGACCTGGCTCTGGTCGGTGCCGAAGTACGAGAGCATCAGGAACGTCCCGCCAATGATCCCGGACCAGAAGGTATAGGTCTCGTTGAGCGTGAAGGTGAAGTCAAAGGTCTTCATCCGGCCCGCGGCGCCGGCAATCGCCAGGGCCTCGTCGGCGGGCACCGGGATCCGCAGCAGGAGCACGACCACGATGGCCGTCAGGGCTCCGACGATCAGGAACATCTGCTTGACGTCGGCCCAGGTTACCGCCTGCACCCCACCGAGCATCGTATAGATGACCGTGGGGACGCCGATGAGGGCCACCGACCAGCTGATCGGCCAGCCGAAGATGGCCGAGAAGACGATCGCGGGCGCCGAGATGATCGCGCCGCACGACATCCCGCGGGACACGAGGAAGAGCAGGCTCGTGAGGGAGCGGGTCTTGGCGTCGAACCGCGACTCGAGGTACTCGTAGGCCGTGTAGACCTTCGCGCGGTGCAGGAAGGGCACCAGGGTCACACCGAGGATCACCATCGCGAGTGGCAACCCGAAGTAGAACTGGACGAACCGCATCCCATCGGTCGCCCCCTGCCCTGTCGTCCCGATCATGGTGACCGCCGACAGCTGCGTCGCCATGACGGAGAGCCCGACCGCCCACCAGGGGAGGCTGCGGTTGGCGAGGAAGTACCCCTCCAGCTCCGTCGTCCCACGCGCCCGGCGCAACCCGTCCCAGACGACGTAGACGAGGTAGCCGACGACGATGACCCAGTTCAGCCAATGCACGGGTCACCCCCTGCCGTGGTAGCGAGCCTGCAGCACCCAGAGGGCGATGAGGGTCACGACCTGGATGGCGAGGACACGAACGAGGGTGCGACGGAACATGGCATCCCTGGATTGGGAGACGGCAGACGGCTCGCGAACGTAGACCGAGGCCCTGCCACCCGCAACTGCGTGATGGCTTTTTGGGGTGCGTTACGCAATTGTGGGGTGAGAAGAAGGCGTACCCCTGCGCGTTCTTTCCACCGACCCCCCTTTCTCGATTCATCCCAGGAGGATCTCCATGAAGTGCACGAAATGGCTGGCTGGCGCGGCGCTCGCCCTGATGGCGGTTCCGACCCTTTCCGTGGCCCAGGGCAAGGGCTTCCAGCCTGGTTACACGGACATCGGCGCCACCGTCGGCCTCGGCAACGTTGGCGGCGCGTTGGCCATTGGCGGTCGCTTTGAAAAGGCGATCAAGAAGCTACCGGACCTCGGTGACGGAACCCTCGGCTTCCAGCTGGGCGTGGACTACTGGAATTACAACGAGCGATTCGTCGCGATCGATTACGACTTCCGCTATATCGCCTTCAGTGGCACGGCGAACTACCACTTCAAGGTCGAGAACAAGAAGATCGACCCGTTCCTCGGTGCAGGCCTCGGGCTCTCGTCGGTGTCCACCGACTTCACCGGTTCGGCGAGTTCCGGCCTCTACTTCATCGGGCGCGCCGGCATTCGGTACTTCCTGAACGAGAAGATGGCCTTCTACGCCGACGCCGGCGCCTCGGGCGCGGCGACGATCAACGTCGGGCTCACCTTCGGCATCAAACCGGCGAAGTAGCGCCGGTAGACACGCGTCCCGAAACTCCACGGGACGGTGCATTCCTGGGAGTGCACCGAAGGGGGCAGGCGGCCGTGCAGCAATGCACGGTCGTTTGCTTTGGGGCCCTATCCGTGCGGGTCTTCCACCTTCTGCGGCTTTCCTTGCGGGTGCGCCCGCATCTGCTGGAGCATCCCCTCCGCCGCGCGGTTCCAGCCGTCATTCGCCGTGTAGGCCTTCCCGAACGCCTCGAGGTGCTGCGTCGCGCGGGCATAGTGCCCCAGCTGGTAGGCCGACGCCCCCGCATGGTAGAGCGCCATGTAGTGGTTGGGCCAGAAGAAGACGACCAGCTCCATGATCGGCGCCGCGGACAGGTCGTCGCCGGCGTCCGCGACCGGGTGCCCGACGTCAAACACCACCCCTGCCGCACGGAAGCGATCGTCGGCCGGCAAGCGCACGATCAGCGCCTTTGCCGTGTCCACCTTGCCGGCCAAGGCATAACACGCCGCGGCATACGAGATCCCGTCCAGCGACGCGAGCGCCGGCGGGTCCTGGCGCATGAACGTCTCCACCTCGACCGCGTTGCAATGCGGCCGCGCCCGCGCAAACCACGCATCGGGCGCGGCGACCGACACCGGTTCGGCGGCTGCGTCGCGCTGGAGGAGGACTCGGGTGGTGACATAGCCGGTCGCGGCGGCAAGCACCGAGTACACGACGATCCGGGCGTATCGAACAATCATCCAGCCATTCTCGCGAAACGGGGTGGCCCTGTCCGGAGACGAGGCCACCCCGTGCGAGTTACACACCCCGGCCATGATGACCGAGGCCCTGTGGCGCTACTTGAACACGTACGTCGCAGCGGCGGGGATGGCGGTGCCGGCCTTCTCGACCCCCAGTGAGAGCGGCACCGTCGGATCGATCTTGAACACCGTGCCGGTACGCGACGGGTTGCGCTGCGCGGCGGCCCCGTAGGTCCACTCGGAGAGGAGACCGTCGGTGTTGAGCGTCGGCACGGCGGCGGCCGCCGCCATGATGCCGCCACGACCCAGGTTGCCCGAAGCCACGGCCTTTTCCAGCGTGGCACGGATCGGGTACCCCATGATGTAGCCGGCCATGTAGAACAGGTCGGGCGTCTGCTCCGGCGCATACTTGGCTTGTGCGTCGGCAAGGGCGCGCAAGGCTGGCAACGTGCTATCCGCGTAGAGCGCGCCGTCCCACGAGATCCAGGTCGTCTTCGCCAGGTAGTCCTTGAGCGGTGACGCGGCGAGCGCGTGATGGTACGATGGCGACGTCAGCACCCAGCGAGGCGCATACCCCAGTTGGGCTGCCGCACCGAGCACCTTGCCCGTCACGCTCGGCAGCGAGGCCATCATGATCACGGCACAGTTCGCATTCTTGAGCTGCGTCACAGGGGCGACGAAGTCCTGGTCGTCCTGCTTGAAGGTCGCCTTGGCCGCCACGGTGAAGTTCATCTCCTTCGCGAGGTGGTCGATCCCCTCCACCACCGCCTCCCCGTATCCGGTCGCGAGGGTCATCGTGCACACCGGCTTGCCCGCGTACCCGCCGTCGGTGATCGCATACCCCACGGCATTGATCGCCTGCAGCTGGTAGGGAACACCCCACGGCAGCAGGTTGGGGTTGCGCACCCACTCCGCGTCGAAGGTGGTGGGCAGCGCGAGGATCGAGTCTTCGGCGAGCAGCGGGAGGACCCCGTTGATCTGGTCCGTGCCCAGGATCGAGGCGAACATCGCCACCTGTCCCTTGACCTTCTGGTACTTCTGCGAACCGGAGGACGGATTGGCGTAGGTGATGTCCTCGGCGACGACCTTCACCTTGTACTTCCCGCCAATGCCGCCCGCGGCATTGAGCGCGCCGAAATACGTATTCAGCCCGGCCAGGATGGGCTTGCCGATCACCGCCACGGCATCGCTGAGGGGCACGAGGGCGCCCACATAGATGGTGTCGCCAGACACCCCCGGCGCGTTGGCGACTTCACCACCACCGCCACCACAGGCGGCGAGGTGGGCGACGGCGAGCGTTGTCCATCCGAAACTGCGCAATCTTCGCATGACGGTTGCCTCGGTCAGGTCAGTA
>JAEUJL010000097.1 GCA_016794835.1 Gemmatimonadota bacterium
GGGGTCATCGCCTCCGGGCTCGAGGGTGGCCACGAGGTCGGGGACGCCACCTTCCGCCGGTGGGCCGCCGCCGCCCACCGGCCGGACACGGCCGACGCGATGCGCATCGCGATCAGCGTGTTGCAGGCGCGCGGTGGGACACCGCCTGGCGTGAGCGAGCGGTGGGGGCGCGACTATCGGCGGGCCGTGCGGGTGGCGTTCCGGGATCCCGTCGCGCTCGCGGACCTGGCCGTCGATGGCGAGGACCTGGTGCGCGTGGGGGTGGGCGCCGGGCCGGCGGTGGGCGCGATGTTGCGCCGGCTGCTCGACCATGTGCTGGAACACCCGGAGGCGAACCAGGTGGAGGCCTTGCTCGGGCTCGCCCGGGAGTGGCAGGATTCCCGCTGATGTTCATTCGTGAACGCCCCACCGATGCGGCGCCCTGGCACCACACGCGCCAGTCGGGCGACGGGTTCGTGTTTGGCGTGCGTGCGGGGCTGCACGAGGCGCGGCTCGCGCCTAACGCGGACCGCGCCGTCGAGCTGTTTCTCGCCATCACCGAGCACTTCGGCCCGTTTGGTCACCTGGTGGTGGACGACTGGCGCCGCGGGCGCGTGTGGCGTGGGGAGGACCTGTCCACGGCCGACGTCCGTGAGGCGGTGGCGCGGGCGCGCCATGTGCTGACGGCGCATGCGGGCACGGAGCTCACCCTCGTGGCCGATGGGGAGCAGGCGACGCTGACCGCCAACCTGGGGGTGCGCGTCTACGCGCCGACCGATCGCTGGCTGTTCCTGCTCCAGGGGAAGGGGCTCCGGCGGGTCCACGCGCTGCGACGGCGCAGCTGGGCGCTGGGGCGCGGGGAGTTTGGTCCCGTGGCCGCGGCGGAGGAGATGGTCTCGCTTCTCGTGGCGCGCCTCCAGCTGGCGCCGGACACCGGGGCCGTGCCGTGAAGGGGCCCAGCCGCGGCCGGCCGGCGGAGCAGAGCCTGTTTGCTCCGGCGGATGCCGAGCCCCTCGCGGCGCGCATGCGGCCCGCGACCCTCGATGAGTTCGTCGGCCAGGGGCACCTCCTGGCCCCGGGCAAGCCGTTGCGTGAGGCGATCGAGAAGGGCACGCCGGGATCGATGATCTTCTGGGGGCCCCCGGGCACGGGCAAGACGACCCTGGCCCTGCTCCTCGCGCGGTACACCGATCGGGAGTTCGTCCCCTTCTCGGCGGTGACCGAGGGGGTCCCCCGGGTGCGGGAGATCGTGGCCGAGGCGCGCCAGCGTCTCGACCTCGGGCGCCGCACGATCCTGTTTGTCGACGAGATCCATCGCTTCAATCGCGGGCAGCAGGACGCCTTCCTGCCCGCCGTGGAGCGTGGGGTGGTGACCCTGATCGGCGCGACGACCGAGAACCCGTCGTTCGAGCTCAATGGGGCGTTGCTCTCCCGCACGCGCGTGTTTGTCCTGCAGCCGTTAGGCGCCGAGGCGCTGGCGGTGCTGTTGCGTCGCGCCCTGGCCGACCCGGCGCGTGGCCTGGGGGCGGCTGGCGTGGTCGCCGATGACGCGGCCATCGTGTGGCTGGCGACCGAGGCCGACGGCGACGCCCGACGGGCGCTCACGGCACTCGAGGCCGCGGCCGCCCATGTGGGCGCGGGCGGGCACCTGACCGTGGAGGTGGCGCGCGAGGCCCTGCAGCTGCGGGTGCAGC
>JAEUJL010000111.1 GCA_016794835.1 Gemmatimonadota bacterium
CGGTGGCGCGCGGCACCACGGCACCGCCTGCCTCGGACACCGATCGATTTCGTGCCAGCCGGCATTGGTGCGCGTGGGCGTGAGGTTGCAGAGCGTGCACGCCGCGGCGCGCCGCACTCCCTGCCAACCTGCTCCGGCTCCCTCCCCGCCGAAAGCCCCCGCCCGTTCGAGGGGAGGCGTGCACTCAGGCGCGGTGGCTACTTGATCCAGTGCCCCAGACGTCCCCACCGGATCGCCGTGAGCCCGGGGAGTGCCCGCGGGCTGTCGGGATCCCACGAGTAGTACACGAACAGCGGGCGCCCGCGGAAGTTCTCGCGCGGGACCAATCCCCAGTAGCGCGAGTCCTTCGAGTTGTAGCGGTTGTCGCCCATCATGAAGTAGTGCCCCGCGGGCACGACGAGCGGCCCCCAGTTGTCATGGGTGGGGGTGGGGTTCGCCTCGCCAAAGCGGGACCCGCGCGGGGCATGCTCGAGCTGCCACCCAAAGCACGGAAAGCTGCCGGTCATCTCGTAGCTCTGCGCATCGGAGGCCTTCGCCCCCACGAGGCGGAACGAGGGGCAGCTCTCGGGCGCATCGGGATCACCCACCGGGACCGACTCGTCCCCATACCCCTGCCGCTGCTCGATCCCGTTCACGAAGAGCTTCGCGCGGCGCATCTGCAGCGTGTCCCCGGGGAGCCCCACCACCCGCTTCACCAGGGTCGGCGTCGGGTCCCACGGCTGGTCCACCTGCGGCGGTGAGACAAACACGGAGATGTCATAACGCTTTGGCTCCGCGTACCCGGGCAGGTTGATCGACGAGAAGGGGATGTGCGGGCCGTAGGCGAGCTTGTTCACGAAGAGCCAGTCCCCGATGAGCATGGAGGGAATCATGCTGCCCGAGGGGATGCGGTACGCCTCGACGAGGAAGATGCGGAGGAACAGGAAGATCGCGATCGTGCCGGCGATCCCCTTGATGTTCTCGGCGAGGGTTGGCTTGCGTGTCGCGCCGCCACGAGCGGCCGCGACCACGTTGGCTTTGCGAGCAGCTGGCTTCTTGGCCACGCGTCGGGGGGAACGGAGGTGGAGGGGCGGCGGGCGCGGGTGAATCTAAGTACGGCACCGCGCCGCGCCGGGTTTTGAAACGCAGCGAGGCGCGCCCTTCGGGGCGCGCCTCGACCAACGTCGTCCCGTGTGACTCAGGACAGGTGCTTGCTGACCAGCTTCGTCATCTCGAACATCGAGACCGTCTTCTTGCCACCGAAGACCGCCTGGAGCGCCGCATCGGCGTTGATGTTGCGGCGGTTCTTCTGGTCCTGGAGCTTGTGCTTCTTGATGTAATCCCAGAGGCCCTTGGCAACGGCCGACCGCGGCTGCGGCTTCGGCCCGATGACGGCGGCGAGCGCGGCGCTCGGGGTCATCGGCTTCATGAATGCCGGATTCGGCTTCCGCTTCGCCTTCTTCGGCGCGGCCTTCTTCGGTGCGGCCTTCTTGGTGGCCTTCTTCGGCGCGGCCTTCTTGGTGGCCTTCTTCGCGGTCTTCTTCTTTGCTGCCATGGTCTACTCCTGAGTTGATAGAGGCGTGTTTCCCCGGAAAAACAGCTCGTGCAACGAGGCAAAGCTATAAGGGACCCTCTTGCGCGCAATAGGAAATCCGCCGTTTCCCTAGGGAAAACGCGATTTTCCCCAGCAAAAACGCCTCACAGCCCTGCGGGAGCACCCCCCACACGCCGCACGGCGCCACCCCGCGCACCCGGGATGTGTGTGCAAACCAGTGCGCGGCGCCCGTCCTCAGCCGGCGAGTTCGCGCAGTCGCGCGACCATCGCGGTGTCGTTGGGATCGGCGGTGGGGTCGTCGTCCGCCACCGTCTCCCGCGCATGGGGGGTCTCCAGGATGCACGGGATGGCGCGCACCCGTTCGTCCGCGAGCAGCCAGCGGAACGGCTCCATCCCGATCTGTCCTGCACCGATCAGGGCGTGGCGATCGCGGTTGCTCCCGAAGGCGCCCTCCGAGTCGTTGCAGTGGAGGAACGCGGGTGCCTCGCCGATGACGTCGCAGAATCGGTCGATCAGCGACCGCGCCGCCGCGGGAGACGAGGTGAAGTCCAGCCCACTGGCGAACAGGTGACAGGTGTCGAGCCCATACCCCGCGCGTGGGCGCAGCGCCGCAGGGACCCGGCGCAACATCCCGGCGATTTCCTCCGGGGTCCGTCCCATCGTGCGCCCCGCACCGGCCGTGTTCTCGATCAGCACCCGTGCCTGGCCCGGGACCGCCGCCACGGCGCGGGCCACGGCATCACCCACGCGTTCGACCGCTGCCGCGGGGTCGCCAGCACCGGCCGAGCCCGGGTGAAAGCAGCAGGCGAATGCACCGAGGGCTTCCGTGCGTTCCAGCTCCTTCGCGAGGCCCAGGGCGGCGCGTTCCGCCTTCTCCGGCTCGGGGGACGCGGTGTTGAGCACGTAGGCCGCATGCACGAGGCAGCCCGAAAGGGCGAGGCCGCTCTCCGCCATGGCCTGGCGAAACCGGAGCACGCGTTCCGGCCGAACCGCGATCTTCTCGTTGTAGAACTGGGGCTTGGCACTAAAGATCTGAAGCGCCGAGGCACCGGCCGCGGCCGCGCGACGCACCGCGAGGTCGATCCCGCCGGCGTCGTTGGGGTGAACACCGATCAGCACGAGGAGTTACCAGATGGAGGCACGGGGAAAAGGCAACGGGAGGGGAAGGCCCACGGGGGAAGAATACGCATGCGCGTTCCCCTCCGACTGGGCCCTCCCCTCCCGCGCGTCGCTCGCGCGATGGCCTGCCTTACTGCACGCGCAGGACCATCATCCCCACTCCCGTGGGGGCGAGGCCGCCGTTGAGCGACCGGAGCGCGAGGACCTGCGGCGCCGTCTGCGTGCCGCTCAGCTCCCAGGAGACCCAGCCGCTCCCGGGAAGGTTCGTCACCGTCCGCAGGACATCACTGAAGGTCCCGAACGACGCGGCCCGCACATTGAGCGGCCAGGCGCGCGGGAAGGCCGGAGTGGTCGTGCCGTCGTTGTTCCGGAAGATCAGGTTCGCGTTCATCCCCGCGAAGACGTCCCGCGTGTTCCATGAGGGCAGCCGGAGCTTGGGATCGGTGATCGTCCCCCCGGGATAGTTGTCTGCCGTCGACGCCATGGAGAACTGCCCCAGCAGCTCGGCCCACGGGCGGCCGGTACGATTGAGGATGTTGTTCACCCCGCGATCGTTCTGCTGCTGCACCAGGGACCGCAGGAAGTTGCCCTCGTTCCCTCCGTCGAACTGGTCGGTGACCCAGCGGGCAAACGACCAGGAGCTGCCGTACACGACCAGGTCCGAGTTGTTCAGGAAGGTCTTGGACTCGTTCGTGTTGTAGTGCGTGTACAGGAACTGGAACGGGTGCAGGATCGCCTCGACCGGGTCCCCACAGTTCGCGGACACCGCCGAGTAGTCGCACCGCGGCCCCTGCGTCCAGCCGATGTCCGACCGCGACGGGAAGTTCCCGTAGATCTTTCGCGCCCACAGTTCCGTGGCCATCTGCGCCGTCGCCTCCTCCAGCCACGTCTCCTCGGTGAAGCTCGCATCGAGGAAGATGCGCTGCGCAAACATCACCACGTGCTTGAGCTCGTGGATCATCGTCCCGCGCGCGTACCGCTTCCACAGGTCGAGGCTGTACTTCCCGCGGACCCCGTTGGGGTTGGGCACGATCGCGTAGAAATACTCCCCGACGTTGCTCGTGGGGCACGCATTGTTGGGATCCGGGTCGGTGCGCGGGAAGAAGTCGCACAGGGTGACGAAGCCCAGCAGCGATCCCCCGTTGGTCAGCGTGTACTCGTTCACACGCTTGGAGAAGACGGCGACGACCCGTTCGTTGTTGTCGGTCAGCGAATCCACGGCGAGCGGGTCCCCGAAGCTGGCGAGGAAGCCCCACATGTCGCGGTCGAACTCGGTGCCCACCGACTGGAAGTCGTTGTCCATCGTGCCGGCCAGCTCGTTCGTCGTATCCTCGACGATGATCAGCTTGGGCCCGACGTAGACCACCCGCACGCGCACGCTGTCGAAGGTGTTGGCGTTGCCAAAGTCCCGGCGCATGCGGATCCACTGCTTGTCGCCAACGTTCGGCGGGGCCACCGGTGGCGTGCGCAGCGAGGTCCCAGGTGCCGCCGACGTGCGGGCCATCGTGCCCAGCTCGCCACCGGAGCGCTCGCGCGCCTGGCGTGCCCGCAGG
>JAEUJL010000144.1 GCA_016794835.1 Gemmatimonadota bacterium
AGCGAGCGCTGATCCGGGGCCCAGTGTCCTTCCGGCGGCTCAGCCCTCTCGCTCGCCCGCCTTCACTTCATCCCAGAGTGGATCGAGCACGGCCAGCCCCGCCGACTTCACGTCGATGTCGCGGCTGGCCGCGAGTCGTTCCATGGCGGTGAACCGGCGCGTGAACTTGGCGTTGGCCCGATCGAGGGCGAGCCCCGCGTGCACATTCGCCTTCCGGCAAAGGTTCACCACGGCAAAGAGCAGGTCGCCCAGCTCCCCCTCCAGCCGGTCTTGTCGACCCGGAGTGTCGGCGGGCTCCTCAACCACGGCCCGCACCTCAGCCAGCTCTTCCGTCACCTTGTCGGCCGGGCCGTAGACGTCATCCCAATCGAACCCCACCCCCGCCGCGCGGTCCTGAAGCCGATGGGCGCGGTGCAGGGCGGGGAGCCCCGACGCGAGTCCGTCCTCGATGGAGCCACGGCGTGCCGCCTTCATCGTCTCCCAGTCCATTCGAACCCCGTCCCCATACAGGTGCGGATGACGGCGGTGCATCTTCGCGATGAGCCCACCGGCGACGTCGCCAATGTCGAAGGCGCCGCGTTGCTCCGCGACCACGGAGTGGAAGAGGACCTGGAGCAGGACATCCCCCAGTTCCTCCTTCATGTGGGTGTCGTCGCCGGCTCGCAGGGCGTCGTCCAGCTCGTGCGCTTCCTCCACGAGGTAGGGGCGCAGCGAGTCATGGGTCTGCGCGGCGTCCCACTCGCAGCGGGCTCGCAAGTCCTTCATCAGGACGAGCGTATCTTCAAGTGTGGCCTTGGGTTGCATAGTCTCCTCTCGAGTCCTATACTACCCGACCCTTCGACCCGGGGTCAATGGATTCGCGAACGTCGCGCGCGTGGGTTGAGGTCGACCTGGACGCGGTTCGTCGCAACGCCCGCACGATCGCCCGCCAGTCTGGTCGCCCCCTGATCCCCATGGTCAAGGCGGACGCCTACGGACACGGCGCCGTCGCGGTCGCGCGGGCACTCGTCCCCGACAACCCCTGGGGATTTGGCGTGGCGACCGTGGCCGAGGCCGGCGAGCTGCGGGCAGCCGGTGTGACGGGCCGGATCCTGATTTTCAGCCCGCTCCTTCCGTGGGACTTCGCGGCCGTGCGTGAAGTGGGGGCGACGCCAACCCTTGGCGCCCCGGCTTCGATTGACGCCTGGATCGCGACGGGTGGTGGCCCGTGGCATCTCGCGATCGACACCGGAATGCACCGCGCCGGGATCGAGTGGCACCGCATCGGGGCAATCGCTGAGCAGGTGCGGCGGCATCCTCCGGAAGGGGCCTTCACCCACTTCCACTCCGCCGACGCCAACGACGGCTCGATGGCCGTTCAGCAGGATCGATTTCGGGCGGCGCTCGCGGCGCTGCCAGGACGCCCCTCGGTGCTGCATGCGGAGAACAGTCCCGGCGTGGAGCGGCAGGGGCCCTCGCCCTGGGATGTCGTGCGACCCGGGGTCTTCCTGTACGGGGTGGGCGGGGCGAGCGGCTCCGTGCTGCAGCCCGAGCCCGTGGCCCACCTCCGGGCGCGCGTCGTCGACCTCCACGAGGTGCCGGCGGGTGAAGGGGTCTCGTACGGCGCGACATGGAAGGCGGAGCGATCCTCCCGTATCGCGACGTTGCCGGTTGGGTATGCCGACGGCTATCGGCGCGCCTTCTCGTCCCGGGGGACGGTGCTCCTGAATGGGCGCCGTGCTCCCGTGGTGGGGCGCGTGACGATGGACATGACCATGGTCGATGTCACCGATGTTCCCTGCGCCCTCGGCGACGTGGCAACCCTGTTGGGGCGGGCGGGTGACGATCATCTGGACATCAACGTGATCGCGGAGGAGGTCGGCCTGTTGTCCTACGAACTGCTGGTCGGCCTCAAGCTGCGCGTCCCCCGGATCTACCTGGGGGCCTGATGCCACGTCGGGCCATCCTGCTGATCCTCGATGGGGTCGGGATCGGTGCGGCGCACGACGCCCACCGCTACGGCGACACCGGGAGCCACACCCTCGGCCACGTCCTTGCCGCGACAGCACACCCCGCGCTGCCGCACCTCAACGCGCTGGGGCTGGGAGATCTCGACACCCTGCACGGACTCGGCGCCGGGGCAGGACGCGCGGCGCGGTGTACCCTGCAGCCGGCGTCGGCGGGGAAGGACTCGACGACGGGGCACTGGGAGCTCTGCGGCGTGCACCTCGCGCAGCCGTTCCCGACCTATGCGGCGGGCTTCCCCCAGGAGGTCGTGGACGAGTTCTCGCGCCGCACGGGGCGCCCGGTGATCGGGAACGTGGTGGGGAGCGGCACGGACGTCATCTCGCGTTTCGGGGAGGAGCAGGCCCGCACAGGGGCCTGGATCCTGTACACGTCCGCCGACTCGGTCTTCCAGATCGCCGCCCACGAGTCGGTCATCCCGCTGGACGAGCTGTACCGCGGCTGCGAGGTGGCGCGCGAGATGCTCGTCCCGCCGCACAACGTGTCCCGGGTCATCGCCCGCCCATTCATCGGGCCGACCGGCGCCTGGACCAGGACCGCCAATCGTCGCGACTACTCGATCGAACCCACCGGGGAGACGCTCCTGGATGCCCTCGCCGCCGCTGGGATCGAGCGGGCCGGGGTCGGGAAGGTCGACGACCTCTTCGCCGGTCGCGGCATCCGGTCACGGCACACGAAGGACAACGCCGAGGGACTGGGGCTGATCCGGGAGTGGCTCGGCGGCGCCCATGGTGGGCTGCTCTTCGCGAACCTAGTAGATTTTGACCAGCTCTACGGGCACCGGAATGACGTCCCGGGGTTCTACGGGGCATTGCGGCAGTTCGACGACGCGCTGCCGAGCCTGCTTTCTGGACTCCAGGAGGACGACCTGCTGTTCATTACCGCTGACCACGGGAACGACCCGACGACGCCCAGCACCGATCACGCGCGCGAGCGCGTGCCGTTGCTGGTGGTTGGGCCGCGCGTGCGTCCGGTACGGCTGCCGGAGCGGTCGACCTTCTCGGACGTCGGGGCGACGATCGCCGAGTGGCTGGGCGTGTCGTTCCGGGGCCGCGGCACCTCGCTGCTGTCGGAGGTCGTCGCATGACGGTCGCCGATCCCGGCATCGACGCGGCGCTCGAGGCAATGCAGCGGGCCTACGCGCCGTATTCGCACTTTCGCGTCGGGGCCGCGCTCGTGAGCCGGGACGGGGCGGTGTTCATGGGGTGCAACGTGGAGAATTCGTCGTACCCGGCCGGGATCTGCGCGGAGCGTTCGGCGCTGTCCGCGGCGGTCGTGGCGGGGGCGCGCGAGTTTGTGCGGGTGGTGGTGGCGACCGAGGCGACCGATCCAACGCCGCCGTGCGGGTTGTGTCGGCAGGCGCTGGTGGAGTTCGCGCCGGACCTGGAAGTGATCAGCGTGACCTCCGATGGCAAGCGTGCGGCCTGGCGCCTGGGCAACTTGTTGCCGGCGCCGTTCACCCCCGAGAGCCTGGCGCACCGATGAAGATGGGACGCGTGGTGGGCACGGTCGTGGCGACGCGGAAGGACCCGTCGCTGGACGGCCTCAAGCTGCTGATCGTGGAGAACCTCACCACGGGATTGGAGAAGGAAGGGGGATACGTGGTGGCAATTGACAGTGTCGGGGCAGGGATGGGGGAAGTTGTCTTGTATGCGAGCGGAAGTTCCGCGCGCCTGACGAGCGTCACCAAGGACCGGCCGGTGGACGCCGTTATCATGGCCATTGTGGATAGCTACGATGTCGAAGGACGTAATACTCGGTTGGCCTGAGGGGCTTCGTCGCCTCGCGTTGGGCGCCGTCCTCGTGACGGGGCTCGCGGCGTGCCGCGAGGACCTGGTGGGAGGGGCGGCCTGTCCGTCGCTCTGCCCGGGGACCCAGGTCGTGGTGCGGGATACGGTGCTCGATGCGGTCACCTTCGACACGGTGATCAACGAGATCACGACGCTTGGCGCCGAGACGGCGCTGCTGCTCGCGGCGCGCGGCGACACGCTCGACACGCGCGTCATTGTGCGCTTTGACTCGTTGCCGACGCGCATCACGCGCAACGGTGGCGACTCGGCGATCACGGCGGTCGACAGCGCCTACCTGCTGCTGCGGTTGAACGCCGCCGATACGCGGATCACCGATTCGGTGCGGATCGACGTCTACGATGTCGACACCACAGCGAGTGATACGTCGACAGCGGCGGTGCTCGCCCTCTTCCGGCCGGATCGTCTCATTGGCGGGAGTGCGTTCGACTCGACGCAGGTGAAGGACTCCATGAAGGTGTACCTCACCAACGCCAAGTTGCTCGCGAAGATCACGGGGACTGGGCGGCTTCGCGTCGGGTTGCGGGCGACGTCCAAGGGGCGTGTCTCGGTGAGCGTGGGGTCGTCCAACGACGCGCTGTCCGCGGCGCTGTTCTTTGATCCCGTGCCCTCGGACACGGCGATCAAGGCCCTGACCGTCTCGCCGCGTTCCATGACCCCGGCGGACAATGCGACACTGCGCGACGACCTGCTGGACTACTTCGTGATTGCCCGCGGGGCGCCACCTCCACCGAGCAACGTGCTGTCGATCGGTGGGTTGCCGGCGCGTCGCAGCTTCCTCCGGTTTGACGTACCGACGCGCATCCTCGATTCGTCGACCGTCCTCCGGGCGACGCTGGAGCTCACGCAGCGACCGAACCGGTTCATCGACGCGAAGGACAGCGTGCTGGTGCTGCCCCAGGTCGTGACGGCGGGCGAGGAAGTGCGGGACCTG
>JAEUJL010000155.1 GCA_016794835.1 Gemmatimonadota bacterium
TCGCGACGCTTCGGCCGCCCGGATCATCCGGGCCGCTTCCAGCCCATCCATCTCCGGCATGTGGAAGTCCATGAGCACCACGTCGTAGACCCCGTCGTCAAAGCGCTCGACGGCCTCGCGACCGGTCTCCGCCGAGACCACGTCTGCCCCGAAGTTCCCCAGCATCGTGCGGATCACGATCATGTTCACCGGGTCGTCCTCGGCCACGAGCACGCGAAGTCCGGCCAGGGGCGGCCGATCGATCGCCGCGGGTACTGCGGTAGTCAATGCCGCGCGGGGACGCACGATCGCGTCGACCAGGCGTTCGTACCCGACAGGCTTGAGCAGGACCACATCCGCACACGCAGCCCCGGCGGCAGGAGTCGCGTCGCCGCGCGACGACAGCAGGATGGTACGTGGTGCCGGTCGGTCCACGCGCTCGCGGAAGCGGCGCACGAGGTCGGGCCCACTCAGGTCCGGCATCGTGCACGCGCTCATCACGGTGTCAAACGGCTCGGCGGCCATGGCCGGCGTCAGGGCCGCGTCCGCCGAGGCGACCGGGGTCACCTGCGCGCCTTCGCGCTCGAGGAGGTGGGTGAGCACGCGCCGCACGGTGGCGTTAGGCTCCACGCACAGGACGCGGCGGCCGGTCAGTCGTGGGGACACCGCCTCCACGGTGGCTCGCCCGAACGGGCCCGGGAGGGTGAACCAGAACGTACTCCCCTGCCCCAGGACGGACTCCGCCCCGATCTCCCCGCCCATCATCTCGGTCAAGCGCTTGCAGATGGCGAGCCCGAGTCCCGTCCCGCCGAAACGCCGCGTGGTCGTGGCATCGGCCTGGGTGAACGGGGCGAACAGCCGGCGCAGCGCCTGCGCCTCGATGCCGATGCCATGGTCCTCGACTTCGTAGCGCACGGTCGCGCGTTCATTCCCCTCCGGGTCGGCGGCGCCCCACATCGTGGTCACGCGGACCACGACGGTGCTCCCTTCGGACGAGAACTTCACGGCGTTGGCGAGCAGGTTGGTGATGACCTGCCGAACACGCGTGGGGTCGCCGCGCTGCACGAGCGGGACGTCGTCGGCCACGTCGACCACGAGCTCGATGCCGCGTTGGCGGGCGCTCACCGCCACGATCTCGGCCACCCCTTCCGCCAACTCGCGTGGCGCGAAGTCGATGTCTTCCATCTCGAGGCGGCCCGCCTCGATCTTGGAGAAGTCGAGGACCTCGTTGATCACGTCGAGCAACGCATGCCCTGAGCGCTGGATCGTCTCCGCGTATTCCCGTTGCGTGTCGCTGAGCGGGGTGCCCAGCAGGAAGCTCGTCATCCCCAGCACGCCATTGAGCGGGGTACGGATCTCGTGGCTCATGTTCGCCAGGAACTGCGACTTCGCGGCGGTCGCCGCTTCTGCCGCACGCGCGGCGTCGGCCAGCGCCTGCTGGTGCGCCTTTAGCGCCGTGATGTCGTGCGCAATCCCGATGTAGCCGATCATCGCGCCATTGGCGTCGATCACCGGCGTCACGGCCAGCCGCACCGGGAAGCGCGTCCCGTCGGTCCGGATGCACGTCCATTCCCGCACGTCGGGTTGGCGCGTCTCCTTCACCTTCGCGACAAAGGCGTCGATCCCCGGCTCCACCGGGCGCCCGAGCTCTCGCGAGAGTTCCTCCGCACGGGCGACGACTTCCTCGGGCACATGCCAGAGCGCCGGGGAGTGCCGGTTCACCACGTCCTCCGCGCGAGCCCCGAGCAGGCTTTCGGCCGCCGCGTTGAAGGACGTGATGAGGCCACTGGTGTCCGTGGCGACGATCGAATCCGAGGCCGATTGGAGGAGGGCCTCGTTGAAGGCGTGGGCACTCTGCAAGTCGAGGTACTGCTGCTTGGATGCCGTGACCTCGGTC
>JAEUJL010000168.1 GCA_016794835.1 Gemmatimonadota bacterium
TTCGCGCGTCGCGGCGACGACTCCAGCGCCGCGCCACCGCCGGTGCGCCTCGACGTCACCGCCGAGGTGGCCATGTCGCGGCCGCGACAACGCGGATCGCAGCAGGCGTACATCGAGAGCTTCGAGGGCGAGGGCGGGGCCGCGGTCAACCTCTCGGACGCCCAGTGGCAGCTGTCGTCGCAACCGTCGTTAGGCCGCGTGCTGCGCGCGCGGCTGGGCGTGGCGACCCTGGATACTGCCCGGGCGACGACGATGGCCTGGCAGAACGCCGGGACCGGGGCCGACGGCCGGCCGATCCAGTTCACGATCCGCGATATCGACCCGCAGGCCGCCCTCACAGGCACCGGGGTGACCGGGAATGAGCCGCTCCTCTGGCTGACGCTCTACCCGATCGCGGTCGGGGGCCGGTACGATCGCGGGCGCGGAACCTACCAGTGGCAAACCGGTGTCCGCCGCCCGGGGCGCCGCTGGCGCTCCATTCGCACGACCTTTGGCATCGCCGGGAGCGGGATCGACCTCTCGCGCGCCGAGCAGGTCGAGTTCTGGACCCTGGTGGATACCAGTGCGGCCCGGCGGGCCCGCAACCCGACCCTGGTCCTCGACTTCGGGGACATCTCCGAGAACGCGGTGGCTTTCACCCCGGACACCTTGATCATCCGGGGGGCGGACTCGAGCTACACCGGGCGGCACATCGAGGGGTGGAACCTGCTGGACAGCGAGCGCGACCCGTTCTCGCGCGCGTTCAATGCCGACGTGAACGACCTCGGCCTGGCGGGCGACGTCGCCAGCCTGCTGCACGTCGTTGGGGGTGTCGCCCCCCTCGCGACGCGGGTGCCGCTGTGCGCACTTCGCCAGGTGCGTGAGCGGGTGATGGGCGACGCCCAGGCCAACTGCACGGTGCGCAACGGACGGCTCGACGAGGAGGACATCGACCAGGACAATGCGCTCAACTTCACCAGCGCCGACCGGGAGTCGGAGCGCGTGCGCCGGTTTGTCGTCGACCTGGCGGACCGGCGCATGTACAGTCGTGTGGGCAGCTGTGGGGTCGTGCTGCGCGACGTGAATGCCGCCGTGCCGGCCGATGCGCGACTGTGCTGGGTGCAGGTGCGGCTGCCTTTCGGGTTGCCGGACGACTCCACGGCCGGCGGGCCGTCCCTGCGCCGCGTGCGCGCGATGCGCGTCACGATGGTGTCGGGGACCGCCCTCGGCGATGCCCAGTTCTCCCTGCTGCCGTTAGGCAGGCTGCGGGTGGTGGGCGCCCCCTGGCAGAAGCGGGCCGAACGCGCGATTCGTGGGGCGGCGGGGACCGAGCCCGTCCTCGTCGGGGATGTGGTGGCGACGACGATCGGGACGCAGGACCGCGACTCCACCCGCGGCCTGTTCTATGAGTCGCCACCGGGGGTGACCGACCAGCCGGAGGATGCCTCGGGGGTCTTTGGCGGGCAGCAGGTGCAGGTCAACGAACGCTCGCTGCGCCTGCTCGCATTCGGGCTGGAGGTCGGGGATCGCGCGGAGGCCTTTTACCGCTTCCCCGAGGGGCAGCGCAGCTTCATGGGATACCGGGAGCTGCGCTTCTGGGCGCGCGGTCGTGGCCGCGGGTGGGGTGGGGGGCCGACGGGGCGATCGGACCTGCAGGTCTTCGTCAAGCTGGGACGCGATGCGGACAACTTCTACATGTTCCGCACCGGGGCGGAGGCCGGGACGACGCGGGCGGCGTGGCAGCCGGAAGTGCGCGTGAACTTCAACGTGTTCTACACGCTGCGCGCCCGGGTGACGACGAACTTCCTCAAGGGCGACACCACCTGGGTGGGGTGCCATGGCGTCGACTCGCTGCTGATTGCGCGGAGCACGCTGCCCACCGGCTTCCGCGCGCGCCGGTACGCGGCCTGCGACGGCGGGCACATGGTGTACACCGTGGACCCCGTGGTGACGCCCCCCAACCTCGCGGCGATCCAGGAAGTGGCAGTGGGGGTGGTGCGCGTGGGGAGCGGGCAGGGGAGTGGTGCGCTGCTGCCGGGGGATACCGCCGAGGTCTGGGTGGATGACATCCGCCTCGCGTCGCTGGTGGATGATCCGGGGTATGCCGGTGAGCTGGCGGCGACGCTCACCGCTGGGGAGCATGGTTCGCTGCGCGTGGCCGCCCGCCGCCGGGACCCAAACTTTCGACAGCTTGGCGATGCCCCGTCGTTCCTGACGAACGATGACATGGAGGTGGCCGCGACCTGGCGGCTCGATCGCCTGCTGCCGCGCTCGGCCGGGTTGTCCATCCCGCTGACGATCCTGCACCGGGCGTCCGGGAGCGACCCGACCTTCCTCACGCGATCGGACGTCCGTGGAGGATCGGTTGACGGCTTGCGGACCCCGCGGGCGCGGCAAACCACCGTTGGCCTGAACGTGCGGCGCACCCAGGGCACCGGTCCCTGGTACCTCAACCTGCTCGACTACGCCGTGCTGGATGGCACGGCCAGCGTGCTGGGGAGCCGGTCGGAGTTCCAGGACGCGAGCGTGCGCGACCTGAATGTCGGGGTGGATGTGTCGAGCGCCGGCTTCCTCGCCGCGGCGGCCCCCGCGGATCCGGCGACCTGGTGGCGGCCCAGCACGGTGCGTGTCTCGACGGCGATGGTCACCGCGGATGACCGGCGCGCCTCCTTCCTCAAGCCGGCGGGTGCCACGGACGATCCCCGCACCGAGGCCCGCGGGGAACAGCGCCTGCTGCGCTCCACCACCGGGTTGGAGTGGCGGTTCCTCCCCGGGGTGGCCGCGCGGTGGGATGCCTCCACGGTCAATGACCTGCGCCGGTACGGCGGGGGCTCGCCGAGTGCCGTCGCCGCGCGCCAGGAGCGTGGGGGACTCCTCGGCCTGGACCTGGGGCTCGAGCGCGAGCGCTCCATGACGACGAGCCTGACCGTGGCCCCGGCCTGGCGGGCGTGGGTCCGGCCGCGAGCGTCGTTAGGCTCGACGTATGCGATGGTCCGGGACCCGAACAACCGCTCGGTGATCCTCGACTCCACGGAAGCCGACCGTCCGGTGCCCTCGCTGGCACGCCGGACAGGCAATACGCAGTTTGTCACCGTGGCAACCACCATCGACCCGGCGGCCGCGGCCCTCGCGCGGTGGGGGGAGGCCAGCCGCTGGACGCGCCTCGCCCGGATCCTCCAGCCGGCCGACCTCAGTGTCACGCGCAACCAGCTCGCGGCCTATGATGGCATCCCGTTGGCCCCGGGCCCGGCGTTCCAGTTCGGGGTGGGGGGGATCGAGGCGTTCCGGCGGATCGGCGGGATCTTCGCCGCCAATGCGGGGGCCAGCACCGATGCCATCCTCACCGGGGCGATCGCCTTGCCCGGCGGGTTGAGCGTCACGCACCGGTCGCAACGCACGGCCTCACGGCATTGGAACCGTCGCAGCGCCGACCGCGCGACCCCGATCGATGGCGAGCTGCGCGTGCTGCCGGACGTCGCCCTGCGCTGGAACGGCGCCCCGGTGGCGTTGCAGCGACTCTTCACCACCTTGGGCTTCTCGGCGCGCGCCCTGGTGAGCACGCAGCGCTGGACCATGCCGCGCGACCTCGAGGCGATCCCGGAAGTGCGGACGGCGGAGCAGCAGAGCTTCCCCGTCACCGCGACCGCGGTGACCGCGTGGGGTGACCTCACCTTCTCCGGCACCTGGGCCCTCTCGCGACGCGTGGACTCGCTCCCCGGGTCGCTCACGCGCGGCCGCGCCTCGGACTTCGTGGCGGATGTGAGTCGGTCGATCGGCCTGCCGCGGCGCTGGGGGCTCGTCGCCCCGATGCGCGCCCGGGCGTCCTACCAGTCGACGCTGGCCGAGAGCGATGTCAGCAACGTCGCGGTGTTTGCGCAGCGCAGCCGGCTGACCGACAACGGGCGGCGCACCGTGAACCTCAACCTGGATACCGACGTCTCGGAGTCGACCACCTTCAGCCTGCAGGCGGCCCGCGTCCTGACCTTCGACCGCAACCTGGATCGTCGCATCTCGCAGACCCTGGTGAGCGCCGTCTTCCAGATGCAGTTCTTCGCCGGCGGGGGCAGCGCGGCTCGTTAGGCGATCGCCCGGCCTGCGGCGTGGCTGAGCGTGAAGGAGAACACGGCGCCGTGACCGGGGGCGGCGTCGGCCCAGACTCGCCCGCCGTGCGCGGCGATGATCCGCTGGACGGTCGCGAGGCCGATCCCCACTCCCTCGAAGTCGTCGGGCTTGTGGAGGCGCTCGAACGGGGAGAACAACCGGGTGGCGAACTGGGGGTCGAACCCGACCCCGTTGTCGCGCACCCAGGTCACGGTCACCCCGTCCTCCTGGTGCTGGCCGACCTCGATCCTCGCCACCGGCTCCCGCGCCGTGTACTTCCAGGCATTGGAGAGGAGGTTCTGCATCGCAATCGACAGCAGCCGCGCATCGGCGTACGCCTGCAGCCCGGCCGGGATGCGGACCTCCACGGTGCGCCCCGGGTCCGTCGCGCGAAGCTCGGCGACGAGATCGTTGGCCAGGGCGCTCAGGTCGATCACCTCCCGGGTCACGGTGCTCGTCGGGAGCTGGCTCAATCGCAGGAGGTCATCCACGAGCCGGTGCATCCGCTGTGAGGCGGCGTGGATGCGGCGCGCGTGGTCGGCGACCTCACCCACCACGCCTTGCTCCAGGTCCTCGATGATGGCGCTGCTGAACCCCTCCACAATGCGCAGCGGGGCGCGGAGGTCGTGGGACAGGGTATACCCGAACGCCTCCAGCTCGCGATTGACCGACGCGAGCTGGTGCGTCCGCTCGATCACCCGACGCTCCAGGTCCTCATTGAACCGTCGCGTGGCTTCCTCGGCCGCGCGGCGCGCCGAGGTGTCGACGGACGAGCGCAGCACATAGGCCACCTCGCCGCTGCGCCCGGTGATTGGCACCATCGTGACATCCGCGGTGCGCGTACCGGTGGGCGTCTGGATCTCGTCGTGAAAGTGCACGGCCTCCCGTGTGCGGACGGCCTCGCGACCGTACGCCAGGTTGCGCTCCAGGAAGCTGCCCTCCATTCCGGGGAGCACCAGCGCGGCATCCGCCGGGTATCGGCCCACGAGGTCGCCTTCCGATGCCCCGGGCCAGAGGGCCTGCACCAGCTCCACGGCCGCCCGGTTGAGGTGCACGAGGCGAAACTCCTCGCGCGCCTCGACGGCAAACAGCATCTGCACGTCGATGGTCGCCGCGCTCACCGCGCTGAGCCGACGCTCCACATCCAGGGCGCGGGCGAGCGCCTGCTCGCGCTGCGTCGTGAGCGCGGTGCCCACCAGGGTCAGCACCACGACCAGGAAGTGGAACGCCTGGACGTTGAGCACTTCCCGGGTGTCGGAGACCGACGTCAGGGCCCCGGTGTGGAAGCGGACGCCGAGCGTGCCGGCCACACTGAGCACGACGACCACCAGCGATGCCAGTCGCGTGTCCGCTCGCAGGCTGGTCCACACGACCACCGGGAAGAGGGCCAGCAGCGTCGGGACAGTGCGCGGTTCCGGCGCGAGCGAGAAGTTCACCAGGACGAAGACCGAGACCAGGGCCACCGCGATCGCGAGGGCCGAACCTTCCCGCGCGTTCGGTCGCACCGGCTCACCGCGCGGCTGGAGCCACGCGAGCATGGCGGGGGCGAAGGCGATCATCCCCGTGGCGTCACCCAGCAGCCAGGGGAGGTAGAGGCTGGTGGCTCCCGCGGCCGGCATCCCCGTGAGCAGCCGCAGCGCCACGCCGATCCCCGCACCGACCGCCGCGGACGCCCCGGCGACGATGGCGAGGCGCAGGATGCTGCCCGGGGTGAGGAACCGGAGCTCGAGGCGGAGCCAGCGTGCGAGGCCCCAGGCCGCCGCCGCCTCGGCCACCGCGGGCACCGCGAGCACGAGCGCCAGGTGCCCGGGCTGTCCCGAGATCATGACCACCACGGTCGCGGCCACCCAAACCGCGGGAAGCATCCATCCGCCCCACAGCACCACGGCGGTGAACCCGACGGCGCTGGCCGGCCAGACCATGGCGGGTCCCACCGCGCTCTGGGCCACGGTCAGGCCGTACCATCCGGCGGCGATCCCCCCGAGGACGGTGGCCGCCCAGGGGCGGGCAAGGCGTGCGGTCATGAAGGGGCGACGTTGCAATGGAATGCTACCGTTGGCAAGCGCGCGGTCACGCGTGACGTGCGGGGCACCCGTACCATGGGCCCATGGCGGCTCGACCGGATCGATTGCACATCGCGCTTGGTGTCCTGCTCGTGCTTGGCGTCGGCTTTCGCCTGGTGCGGCGGGACCCGGGGGCCGGGCCGGCGGCGGAGGCCACGCCGCGTGCCCAGCGGCACGACACGCCACCACGACGCCCTCGCCGGGAGCCCGCGCCGGTCGCCTCGCGGCCGCGGCGTGCCGATACCCTGCCCACGGTCCGCATGGAGGTGACCGCACCGGGCAGTCTTCCCGCAGATCGGCTGGTGGAGGACGCGACCCCACGGGGACAGGCTGCCCGGCCGAAAATTGACCCGTCGCTCGCGAGCGTGGAGGAGCTCGTCACCCTTCCGGGGATCGGCCCGGCCATGGCCCGTCGCATCGTGGAGGAGCGGGCATCGCGCGGCAAGTTCGCCTCGCTGGAGGACTTGCGCCGTGTGCGCGGGATCGGGCCGGCGATGTCGGCGCGGCTCGCGCCCTACGTGACGTTTGGGAACAACGGGCGTCCCTCCGTTGTGACTTCAGGCGCTGAAGGACCGGTCAGGAACGGCGCCCGGAGGTCACGGCGCGCCGTTCGTCGTCCCTCGTCAAACTGACGCGCCCTCCATCCTCGCCCACCGCCGCCCTTCCGTCCCTCGCATGGCTCCGGTTGTTGCACCTCGCGAAAAGGTCGCAGATGCGCTGCTGCGGGATGGTGTTATCACCAAGGAGCAGTTCGAGCGTTCGCGCCAGGAATCCAAGCAGAGCTCCTGCACGCAGACGTATGCCCTGGTCAAGCTCGGGATCGTGCCCGAGGTGGAGCTGACGAAGTACCTCGCGCGCAGCTCCCGCATGCCGGCGGTCGACCTCTCGAAGTTCGAGGTGGACCCGCGCATCATCAAGCTGATCCCGGCCGAACTGGCCACCAAGCACCTGGTCCTCCCGCTCAAGCGCGAGGGCCGCACGTTGACGGTCGCCGTGGCCGACCCGACGAACCTGGGGATCCTCGAGGACCTCAAGTTCATCACGCGCTACGACATCTTCCCGGTCCTCGCCGGCGAGTACACCCTCCGCAACGTCATCGACAAGCAGTACGACCAGGGCGACGAGGGGATGAAGAACCTCCTCGACGAGGTCAGTGGCCTCGATGACATCGAGGTGGTCGAGGACAAGGAAGAGGATGTGTCGGCCGCCGCCCTGGCCGCCGCGGTGGACGACGCGCCGGTGGTCAAGTTGATCAATGCGATCCTGACCGACGCCGTCAAGCGGGGTGCCTCCGACATCCACTTCGAGTGCTTCGAGCACGAGCTGCGCGTGCGCTACCGCATTGACGGTGCGCTGCAGGAAGTGATGAAGCCGCCCCTCAAGCTCAAGGCCGCCCTGATCTCGCGCTTCAAGATCATGGCCCAGCTCAACATTGCCGAGCGCCGGGTGCCGCAGGACGGGCGCATCAAGCTGAAGATCGGCAACAAGGTCATCGACTACCGCGTCTCGACCCTCCCGACCCTGTTCGGCGAGAAGGTCGTGCTCCGAATCCTGGACAAGGGCAACCTCACGCTGGACCTGGAGAAGTTCGGGATCGAGCCCAGCGCCGAGAAGGCGCTGATGGAAGCGATCATGAACCCGTACGGGATGGTGCTCGTCACGGGGCCGACCGGGTCCGGCAAGACGACGACGCTGTACTCCGCGCTGTCGAAGATCAACAACATCGACGTCAACATCATGACGTCGGAGGATCCGGTCGAGTACAACCTCTTCGGGATCAACCAGGTCCAGGTCCGCAACGAGATCGGGATGACCTTTGCGGCGGCGCTGAAGGCGTTCCTGCGCCAGGACCCGAACATCATCATGGTCGGTGAGATCCGCGACCTGGAGACCGGCGGCATTGCCATCAAGGCCGCGCTCACGGGTCACCTCGTCTTGTCGACGCTGCACACCAACTCGGCCCCCGAGACGGTCACGCGCCTCATGGACATGGGTCTCGAGCCGTTCAACGTGGCTTCGGCCCTGAACCTGGTGCTCGCCCAACGCCTGGTGCGACGCATCTGCCCCAAGTGCCGCAGGAAGTACACGCCCGATGACATCGAGCTCGGTGGCGCGAAGGTCACCCCGGACACGCGCCTGGGCGAACTCCGCTTCACCGACTCGGCACTGCAGGACGCCAAGTCCCGCGCCATGCCGGACGCGCTGCCGCACCTGGAGCACCTGTCGGTGGATACGCGCATCGGCGACCTCCCCTTCTTCAAGGGACGCGGGTGCGATGACTGTGCCGGCACGGGCCTCAAGGGGCGCCAGGGCTTGTACGAAGTCATGGCGATGACCCCGGAACTGCGCCGCTGCATCCTGATGAACGTGGGCGCGCAGGAGATCAAGGACGCGGCGATCAGCGAGGGAATGCTGACCCTGCGCATGGACGGCTGGTTGAAGGTGCTGAAGGGGGTCACGACCCTGGAGCAGGTGATCCGCGAAACGGCGGCGTAAGGCGAGGCGGCAGGCGGGAGATCCGACCGGCCGGCTGATTGCGACCTGGCGCAGTGACGCAGGTCACAGGCGTGACTGGGCGCTCGAACTGGACGTCAAATGGATGGTCAACGGGCCCGAGAGGGCTGGGGAGCGGATGATGGTCGCGAGTGAACGAACCAACACCACCGGCATGAGGGGGCGCTCGGCAATGCACGGCTGCGTGCCGTCTGCCGTCTGCCGTCTCCACACATGACCAAGCCCACCGCGGCCCCGGCCGTCAACCTGCGCGCCCTGCTCGAGGAAGTGATCGAGCGGGATGCTTCCGACTTACATATCACCGCCGGCGAGCGCGCCAAGCTCCGCATCGACGGCGCCATCGTCAATTCCAACATCGAGTTCGTCCTGTCCCCCAAGGACACGCTGCAGCTGGCCTACTCCGTCCTCACGGAGAACCAGAAGAAGCGCTTCGAGATGGAGGACGAGCTCGACTTCTCGTTCGGGATCCAGAACCTCGCCCGCTTCCGCGGCAACTGCTTCAAGCAGCGCGGCTGCGTCTCGATGGTGATCCGGCAGATTCCGTTCAACATCCGCACCTTCGCGGACCTCGGCCTGCCGGCGGTCATCGCGCGCATGTCCGAGAAGCCGCGCGGCCTCGTCCTGGTCACCGGGCCCACCGGGTCGGGCAAGTCCACGACCCTGGCGGCGATGATCGACAAGATCAACCGCGAGCGGCAGGGGCACATCATCACGGTGGAAGACCCCATCGAGTTCATCCACCGGCACCAGGGCTGCATCGTCAACCAGCGCGAGGTCGGGACCGACACCAAGACCTTCGCCAACGCCCTCAAATACGCGCTGCGCGAAGACCCGGACGTGATCCTCATCGGCGAAATGCGGGACCTGGAGACGATCCAGGCCGCGCTTACCATCGCCGAGACGGGCCACCTGGTCTTTGCCACGCTGCACACCAACTCGGCGGCCGAGGCGATCAACCGCATCATCGACGTCTTCCCGAGCCACCAGCAGTCACAGGTCCGGGCCCAGTTGGCGTTCGTCCTGGAAGGGATCGTGACGCAGACGCTGCTGCCACGCGCCCGCGGTCGCGGCCGGGTGCTCGCCGCCGAGATCCTCGTCATCAATGCCGCCATCCGCGCCCTGATCCGCGACGACAAGATCCACCAGATCTACTCGTCGATGCAGTCGGGCAAGAAGTTCGGCATGCAGACCATGAACGACGCGCTCTACCAGCTGTATGTGGCGCGTGAGGTGTCCGAGGAGGAGTGCCTCCGCACCTCGAGCGACCCGACCGAGTTCCTGCGCATGATCGGTCGTGCCCAGGTCGATGAAGACGGCGACAAGTCCTCGCGCGCGACGCCACGACCGGCGGCCGCGGCGGGCCGTCGCTGAGTTCCCCCTTTCCGTAGCATAGGACCGTCATGGCCACGTTTACCTACACCGCACGAGCCGCCAACGGCGACCTGAAGACGGCGACGATCGAGGCCTCCAGTCGCGAGGACGTGGTCGCGCAGCTGCGCCGGCAGCGCCTCTCCGTCGTCAAGGTCGACGAGGACGCCAAGCCGAAGAAGGCGCGCGGCTCGGTCGGCATGCGCGACATCGTCATCTTCACGCGGCAGTTCTCGACGATGATCAACGCCGGCCTGCCGCTGGTGCAGGCCCTGGACATCCTCGCCAAGCAGACCGAGAACAAGGTCCTGTCCGAGGTGACGCGCGCCGTCGTCTTTGACGTGGAGTCCGGACACACCGTCGCCGACGCGCTCTCCAAGCACCCCAACGCCTTCAGCGAGCTCTACGTGAACATGGTCGCCGCCGGTGAGGCGGGCGGTATCCTGGACACGATCCTGATGCGCCTGGCGACGTTCATGGAAAAGAACGACGCCCTGGTCCGCAAGGTGAAGGGCGCCATGATCTACCCCGCCGTCATCATGTCCGTCGCCGGCCTGGCGATCATGGTGCTGCTGATCTTCGTGATCCCGGTGTTCGAGAGCATGTTCGCCTCGGTCGGGCTCGCCCTCCCGCTGCCGACGCGGGTGGTCATCGGGATGTCGAAGTTCCTGAAGAGTTACTGGTGGGCCGTCGGCGGTGGGATTGCCGGCGGGGTCTTCCTCCTGAAGAAGTACTATGCGACCCCCGCAGGCCACCTCGCGATCGACCGCCTCATGCTGCGCATGCCGGTCCTCGGCGATGTGCTCCGCAAGTCCGCCGTCTCCCGCTTCACCCGCACGCTGGGGACGCTGATCTCCTCCGGCGTCAGCATCCTCGACGGCCTCGAGATCACCGCCAAGACGGCCGGCAATCGCGTCATCCAGGACGCGATCATGGCATCCCGCGCCTCCATCGCCGGCGGTGACACCATTGCGGCGCCGCTCCAGAAGTCTGCCGTCTTCCCGCCGATGGTGATCAGCATGATCGCGGTCGGTGAGCAGACCGGCGGGTTGGATGAAATGCTCTCGAAGATCGCCGACTTCTACGATGAAGAAGTCGATGCGGCCGTGAGTGGACTCCTCTCCCTCCTCGAGCCGATCATGATCGTGTTCCTCGGTGTCGTCGTCGGCGGCATGGTCGTCGCGATGTACCTCCCGATCTTCGACATGATCAACGCGGTGCAGTAAGTCGGCGGTTCGCCGGTGCGAGGGGGCGACGGGGCCATGGGCCGCGTCGCCCCCTCTTCGCTTGCGTCCCTCGTTGCGCGAGGGAATGAGGCAGACTCACGGCCCCGTGCCGTATCGTCACGTTCCCGAACATCGCGCGTTGCAGGAGCGGTGGCTTCGCGTCTTCTTCACGGAAGCCGCAACGCACCGCGGCGCACAGCCAGCCTCCCTTTCGCCTTCGTGCTGGGGACGGCGCAAACGCCTCCCGGGATCACTCCCGGGGGCGTTTTTGCATTGGGGCCGTCGCGTCGCGGCCGCGCGGGTGAGGGGAGGGGGCGCAGACTGCCGCCGGGGCGCGGCGGGCTGCAGATTCCGCGCGCCGCTGGTCTGGCACGTCCCTTTCCCACTCCCCGTGTACTTCCTCCTCTTCTACGAAGCCGACGACCAGTACGCCACCCGGCGTGCGCCGCACCGTCCGGCACACCTCGACCTGGTACGGGCCGCGCACGCGCGCGGCGAACTGGTGCAGGCCGGCGCGCTGGCGGACCCGGTCGATGGTTCCGTGCTGGTCTTCAAGGGCGACTCGCCCGACGTTGCGATCGCGTTTGCCCAGCAGGATCCCTTCGTCACCGAGGGCATCGTGAAGCGCTGGTTTGTCCGTCAATGGACCACGGTCGTGGGCCCTGACGCCACCGTCCCCACCATCGGAGTGTAGCCGCCATGTCCCAACTGACCGCCACCGAGTGGATCTGGCGCGACGGGGCGTTTGTCCCGTGGGCCGACTGCAACATTCACCTGCTCTCCCATTCCGTGCAGTACGGTTCGGCCATCTTCGAGGGGATCCGGTGTTATGCGACCCCCAAGGGCCCGGCCATCTTCCGGTTGCGGGAGCACATGGAACGCCTGCTGGGCAGCGCCAAGGTGTACCGCTTCGACATGAAGTACTCCCTCGATGACCTCGTGCAGGCCGCGCGCTCGGTCGTCGTGAAGAACAACATGGAGGCGTGCTACCTGCGCCCCATGGTGCTGCGGGGGTACGGCGCCTCCAGCATGGTGCCGTTTGCCTCCCCGGTGGAGGTCTTCATTCCGTGCTGGCCCTATGGGGCGTACCTCGGTGCCGGTGCCCACGAGAATGGCGTGGACGCCTGCATCTCCTCCTGGATGCGCGTGGCCCCGAACACCATCCCCACGATGGCCAAGATCGCGGGGAACTACCTCTCGGGGATGCTGATCAAGATGCAGGCCCTCGCGGACGGGTACGCCGAGGCCATCGCCATGGGACCGGATGGAAAGCTGTCGGAGAGCTCCGGGGCCAACACCTTCCTCGTGAAGAACGGGGCCATCTACACGGCGCCGGTGGATGCCTCGATCCTCCCGGGCATCACGCGCGATTGCGTGATGAGCCTGGCGAAGGACCTCGGGATCCCGGTGTACGAGCGCGATTTGCTTCGCGAGTCCGTGTACCTGGCCGATGAGGTGTTCTTCTGCGGCACGGCGGTCGAGATCACCCCGGTGCGCAGCGTGGATCGGATCCCGGTGGGCGCCGGGAAGCCGGGGCCGGTGACGCAAGCGCTCCAACAGCGGTTCAACGACACGACCTCCGGCCGCATCCCGGACGCGCACGGCTGGTTGACCCTCGCGCGCTGAGTGACCTGCGGGACGGCCCGGCATGGCAACGTGCCGGTCCATCCCGGCGAGGTGGCCCTGGCCCGCGGGACGGTGCCATGGTGTATGCCCACCCTCCGGAGCACCGGATGAACAGCGTCCTGCGCCTTGCCTGCGTGACCCTCGCGGTCGTCGCCCCGGTCGCGCGGGCGCAGGTCCGCCCGCTGGACGGCACCCCGCAGCGCCATCCCGAGTCCTTCTCGCAGGTCCGGGGGGCCCGGGAGCTCAGGGACGGCCGCCTGATGGTCTCCGACTACATCGAGCAACGGGTCGTCGCCCTCGACTTCGCGTCCGGCGCCGCGACGTCGCTCTTCCCGCGCGGCGGGGGGCCCGGCGAGATCCGCCTCCCCACGCGACTCGTCGCCATGCCGGGGGACAGCACGCTCGTCGTGGACCTCGGAAACCAGCGGCTGTTGGTCGTTGGTCCCACCGGGCGGAGCGTCCGGACGATCCCGGGAGACACCCCCGGCATGCTGGGGGTCAACGGCGTCGATGCGCAGGGCACGCTGTACTACACCATTCCGGGCTGGGCCGCGACGGTGCCCCTCACGGGCGACACGGTGGAAGTGGTGCGTGCGCCGAAGGGGGGCGGCGCACCGGTCGCGGTGGCCCGCGTCCTGGGCGATCGCATGCGTCCGGACATCCGGGCCCCGGCCATGACCCCACGCATTCCGACGGTAGGGTATGGGGCGCGCGACGCGTGGTGGTTAGGCGCGGACGGCCACCTGCGGATCCTGCACGCCGCGACGTATACCCTCCAGGTCCTCGGGCCCGGCGGGGCCAGCCGCACGGGGCCCTCCAATGCCTGGGCGACCCCGGCGGTCACTGCGGCGGACCGGCGTCGCTATGTGGAGGAATTCCTCGCGTCCACCCCGACCAGTGGTCGAGGGGAGAACGGCGGCATGGGGATCACGCCAAAGCCAACCGAGGCGGAGATCCGCGCCATGCTCGCCGGGACCCACTTTGCCGAGCGTTTCCCGATGTTCGAAGCGGGGGACGTCCACCAGGAGCCCGGGGGCCGTGTCTGGGTGGGACGGCCGGCGAGGCCGTCGGCATCCAAGCGCTACGACATCCTGGATGGCAGCGGTGCCCGGGTCGGCGCCATCGAGCTCACGCCGGGAAGACGGGTGATCGCCATCAGTCGCCAGTGGGTGTACCTCGTCGTTGCCGATGAAGACGGCGTGGAGCAGGTGGAACGGTACGCGCGCCACTCGTAGCGGGCGTTGTGGCGCGCGACGTTGGGGGCGATAACTTGC
>JAEUJL010000239.1 GCA_016794835.1 Gemmatimonadota bacterium
TACACCGGCGGGCACGAGATCGTCGGCTTCGCGCAGTCGTGGCATGGGATGACGAGTGGCGCGTCGGCCGCGACGTACTCCGCCGGACGCCGTGGCTACGGGCCGGCCGCCGTGGGGTCGCTGGCCATTCCCGCGCCTAACGCGTACCGCCCGCGGTTCGTGCGCGATGGCGTGGCGGACTGGCAGGGCGAGCTCGACTACGGGTTCGACCTCATCGACCGGCAGTCGAGCGGCAACCTCGCCGCGTTCATCGCCGAGCCGATCCTGAGTTCCGGCGGGGTGCTCGAGCTTCCCGAGGGGTACCTCGCGGCCCTCAAGACCAAGTGCCAGGAGCGTGGCATGCTCCTGATCCTCGACGAGGCGCAGACCGGGATGGGGCGGACCGGGCACATGTTCGCCTTCCAGCGCGACGGCGTGGTCCCGGACATCCTCACCCTCTCCAAGACACTCGGCGCCGGGCTTCCCCTTTCGGCGGTCATCTGCTCAGCCGAGGTGGAGGAGCGTTGCCACGAGCGGGGATTCCTCTTCTACACCACGCACGTCTCCGATCCCCTGCCCGCGGCCGTTGGCCTCAAGGTGCTCGAGGTCGTCCAGCGTGACGCCCTGGCGGCGCGCGCCCGCGTGCTGGGTGAGCGCCTCGCGGCCGGGCTCCGCGAGCTGCAACAGCGCTTTGACTGCATCGGCGATGTGCGTGGGCGCGGGCTGCTGCGTGGCGTGGAGATCGTGGCGGACCGCGACGCCCGGACCCCGGCGGCCGACCTGGGGGCCGCCATCACACGCGCGTGCATGTCGCTCGGCCTCAGCATGAACATCGTGCAGCTGCCCGGCATGGGCGGGGTCTTCCGCATTGCGCCGCCCCTCACGGTCAGTGAAGCCGAGATCGACCGCGGGGTCGACTTGCTCGGTCGTGCCATCGCCTCCGTCACGGGTTGACCGCTCGCCGCGCCGCCCTCGCCTTCGCCCCATCCACTGGTATCGCCCGGAGCACCCATGCCGCTCGTCGTGCAGGACCTGCGCAAGACCTATCCCAACGGCGTACGCGCCCTCGATGGCATCTCCCTCACGGTCGGCGCGGGAATGTTCGGGCTGCTCGGGCCGAACGGCGCGGGGAAGTCAACGCTCATGCGCACGCTCGCCACGCTCCAACTCCCGGACAGCGGCTCCATTCACTTTGACGACATCGACCCGGGGACGGGACGTGGCGACCGCATTGACGTGCTGAAGCAGCCGGACCGCTTGCGGCGCATCCTCGGCTACCTGCCGCAGGAGTTCGGGCTGTATCCCTCGCTCTCCGCCGAAGTCACGCTCGATCACTTCGCGGCGCTCAAGGGTGTGCTCGACGGGCGGCAGCGCAAGGCGCTGGTCACCGAGCTGCTGCAGCAGACCAACCTGTTCGATGCCCGCAAGAAGGCGGTCGGGTCGCTCTCGGGGGGAATGAAGCAGCGGCTGGGGATCGCGATCGCGCTGGCAGGCTCGCCCAGGCTGCTCATCGTCGACGAGCCGACGGCGGGGCTGGATCCCACCGAGCGGCATCGCTTTCTCAACCTGCTGGCCGAGATCGGGCAGGAGATCGTTGTGCTCCTCTCGACGCACATCGTGGAGGACGTCCGCGAGCTCTGCCAGGCGATCGCCATCATCGACAAGGGACGCGTCGTGCTGTCCGGGGATCCACGCCAGATCGTGGAGACGCTGCGCGGCAAGGTCTGGCGTCGCCAGATCGACAAGCGCGAACTGCCTGCGTTGCAGGCGAGCCACCAGGTGATCTCCACGCAACTCCTCGCCGGCGTCCCGGTCGTGCACGTGTATGCCGACACGGCGCCGTCGGGGTTCGATCCGCTGGAGCCTGACCTCGAGGACGTGTACTTCTACCAACTCGCGCACGGCGAACGGCGCGCCGCGGCATGAAGATGTTCCTGACGGTCTTCCGGTTCGAGCTGCGGTACCACCTCACGCGGCCGATCACCTGGCTGTATGGCGTGCTCTTCGCCGCGGGGGCGTTCGGCTTCGTGGCGACCGACACCATTGCTATCGCCGGTGGATCGGGGATGGTGATGCGCAACGCGCCCTCGGTCCTCGTGCGCACGATGCTCTTCATCGTGGTGCTCGGCCAGATCGTGGTCTCCGGGCTGGTCGGGAGCTCGGTGTTGCGCGACTACCAGTATCGCGCGCACGAGCTGGTCTTCACGACGCCGGTCACGCGCTTTGCGTACCTCGGCGGGCGCTTCCTCGGGGCGTTCACCGTCATGGTCATCGTGCACGCGGGGATGATCCCCGGGATGATCCTCGGGAACGCCATGCCGTGGCTCGACCAGGCGCGACTCCTCCCGCTCGACCTGTCCAGCTACGTCGTCCCGTTCGTCACGATCACGATCCCGGCGATCCTCGTGATCTCCGCCATCTTCCTCGCGGTGGGCGCGCTGACGCGAAGTGCGTTTGCGGTCCACACGCAGGGGATCGTCCTGCTGATCCTGTGGAGCATCGCCCAGTCGCTGATCGGGAAGATCGACAACCGCACCCTTTCGGCGCTCCTCGATCCCATCGGGCTCACCGCCCTCGACCTGGTGACGCGGTACTGGTCCGTGGCGGAGCGGAACACCAGCGCCATTTCGTTAGGTGGTGTGCTGCTGGCCAATCGCCTGCTCTGGACGGCGGCGGCGCTGGCGCTGGCCGGGCTCACGGTGGCGCTCTTCCGCTTCCGGAGCGCACCGCCTTCGCTGCCGCGGCGGAAGCGACTGGTGGAGCCGGCGGCCGCGCCTGTGGTCGTGGCGCGGCAGCCCACGCTCAGCACCGAGACCCACACCATCGGCTGGCGCCCGTGGTGGGTCCAGCTGCGCTCCACGGCGAGCATGTCGTTCCACAGCATCGTCCGGCAGCTGCCCTTTGCCGTCATCGTCGTCGTGGGGCTGATCAACCTCGGGATCGCGGTGACATATGCCGAGGTCGTCTTCGGCCAGACGGCGTGGCCGGTGACGTACACGGTGGTCGAGGTGATCCGCGGGCAGTTCACCCTCTTCTTCATGGTGCTGATCGCGCTGTTCGCCGGGGAGCTGGTCTGGCGCGAGCGTGAGCTCCGCGCCGACCAGATCGTCGATGCGCTTCCCGCGCAGACGAGCGCGACGATGCTCGGGAAGGTCGTCGGGCTCGTGCTCGCCGAGGCGGCGCTCCTCGCGCTGTTGATGGGGGCGGGCATGCTCTACCAGCTGGCGAGCGGCTACACCCATCTCGAGCCGCTGCTGTACGTCACCTACCTCTTCGGGACGGTCCTTCCCCCGTTGGCGCAGATGACGATGCTCGCCGTCCTCATCCACGTGGTGGCCAACCACAAGTACCTGGGGCATGCGCTGGTGATCTTCGCGTTCGTCCTGCGCCGGCTGGTGCCGGCGATGGGGCTGGAGCACCCGCTGCTGCGCTATGGGGAGCCGGCGCCGCTCCGCTACTCGGACATGAACGGGTACGGGCCGTATGTGCCGGGGCTCGTCTGGACGACGTTGTACTGGTCGGCGGTCGCGGTGCTCATGGGTGTCGTGGCGTACCTGGTGTGGGTGCGCGGGAGTGAGCCGTCGTGGCGTGTGCGCCGTCGCGCGGCGGGGCAGCGCTGGCGCGGGGCCACTCGCGCGGTGGCCGCCGGCGCCCTGGGGATCGGGGGGGTCGCATTCGGCGTGCTGTTCAACAACGCGAACCGCGTCGATCACTGGAAGAGCAGTGCGACGGTACGACGCGAGAAGGCGACGTACGAGAAGACCTACAAGCCGCTCGCGCGCCTGCCCCAGCCGCGTCTCGTGGCGGCCGATGTGCGCGCCGACCTCGTGCCGGAGCGCCTCTCGTTCGGGGTCAGCGGCACCTTCACGTTCGTCAACAACCACCCGACGCCACTCGACTCGCTGGTCATCGTCGTGCCCAACCGCGACGTGCGTGTCGACGCGCTGTCATGGAGCCGGCCCTCGACGGTGCTGGTGGATGACACGTCGCAGAACGTGCGCGTCGTTCGCCTGGACACGGCGCTGGCGCCAAACGACACGATCCTCCTGCGCTATCGCGCGCACTATGACTGGCGCGGCTTTCCGTCGACAGGCCCCGACACGTCGGCGGTCACGATCAACACGCGCAACGCGATTGCGTCCAACGGGACGTTCCTCAACTACGAGTACTTCCCCTTCCTGGGCTACCGGCCCACGCGTGAGCTCGAGTCGGAGGCCGCCCGGCGCAAGGAGGGGCTCGCGCCGCGCGTGCGGAGTGCCTCGCTCGACGACGAGGGGGCGCGCGCGCTGACGTACATGGGGTTCAACGCCGACTGGATCCGCTTTCGCGCGACCGTCAGTACGGCGCCAGACCAGATTGCGATCGCCCCGGGCGAGCTGGTGCGCGAGTACACGGAGAATGGGCGCCGCGTCTTCGAGTACGAGGCGCCCGACCGGATGCTGGCCTTCTTCTCCTTCCTGTCGGCGCGCTACGAGGTGAAGCACGACCAGTGGAACGGGATCCCGCTCGACATCTACTACCACAAGGGGCATGCGTTCAACGTCGACCGGATGGTCGCGTCGATGCACGCGTCACTGCAGGACTTCTCGACGCGCTACGCCCCTTTCCAGTTCCGGCAGTTCCGCATCGTCGAGTTTCCGCGCTATTCGCAGTTTGCGCAGGCCTTTCCCGCCACGATTCCCTTCTCGGAGAACGTCGGCTTCATCCTGCGGGCGGGGACGGCGGTCGACGACATCGACACCCCGTTCTATGTCACCTCGCACGAGATCGCGCACCAATGGTGGTTCCATCAGGTGATCGGCGCGAACGTGCAAGGGGCGACGATGCTCTCCGAGGCGCTGGCGAACTACTCGGCGATCCTCGTGATGGAACAGGCGTTCGGGTCCGGCCACATCCAGAAGTTCCTGCGCGGCCAGCTCGACGGGTATCTCGTGGGGCGCGGGCGCGAGGCCAGGGCCGAGCGTCCGCTCATGCTCGTGGAGAACCAGGCGTACATCCACTACAACAAGGGGTCGCTCGCGTTGTACGCGCTCCGCGACCTCATTGGCGACGCGGCGATGAATCGTGCGCTGTCGCGCTTCGTCGCGGACAAGGCGTTCCAGCGGCCGCCCTTCACCACGAGTCGCGAACTGCTCGGGTATCTCGAACGCGAGACGCCGGACTCGTTGCGCTACGCCATCGACGACCTGTTCCGCACCATCACCCTGTGGGACAACGCCGTGGAGGAAGGGAACGTCACGCGACGCGCGGACGGGAAGTATGACGTGGCCATCCGCGTGCGCGCGTCGAAGGTGCGCGCCGACAGCCTCGGGAATGAGCAACCGGTGGCGATGTCCGACCTGATCGACGTGGGGGTGTTTGGTGATCCCGACCCGGGCTCCTCGCTTGGCAAGCCACTCGCGGTGGCCAAGCACCGGATTGCGGCGGGGGATACCACGCTACACCTGACCGTGGATCAGGCACCGCGGAGCGTGGGGATCGATCCGTACAACAAGCTCATCGACCGCAACCCCGGCGACAACGTCCTGAAGGTGCGGGCGCCGTAGCGCAGCCGCGGGGATGGTTCCCCGCACGGCATGTCGGGGGAGCTCCCATACCTCGCCGTGCCGGGGCACCCGATGTTGCGGAGGTCGCGTCTCCCTTCGAGGCCACGACCCGGTCCGCGTTGGTCGTGGGTGGCTTCCATGCGTTTGGTCTTTGCTGCGCTGCTTGTGTTGCACGGCGTCATCCACCTGCCCGGCTTTGTGAAGGGGGTGGGCCTGGGGGATGTGCCCCAGCTCAGGGACCCGATCACCGCGCGCGAGGGTTGGGTCTGGTTCGCTGCTGCGCTCGCCTTCCTGGCGGCAGCAACGCTGTGGTTGCTGTCCTCTCGCCAGTGGCCGTGGGTCGCGGCCGTCGCGGTGCTGCTCTCCCAGGCCCTCATCCTCCGGTCATGGGGTGACGCGAGGGCCGGCACCCTGGTGAACCTCATCGTCCTGATTCCCACGGTGCTGGGGATCGCCGAGTTCCGCGCCGGGAGCCTGCGCTCCGTGTTTGAACGCGAGGCGGCGGGCTTGGTCGCAAACTCCGCAGGTGCTGGTCCCCTGGTTACGGACAGCGACCTCGCGGACCTGCCGCCGGTCGTGCAGCGCTATCTCCGCCGCGTCGGGGTCGTCGGGCAGCCACGCGTTCGCAACTTCCACCTCACCTTTGACGTGCAGATGCGCGCCGGGCCCGACGCGCCCTGGTTCCACGGGACGGCGGAGCAATACGAGGCGTTCCATCCGCCCCAGCGCCTCTTCTATATGAAGGCGTCACGGGCCGGGCTCCCCTTCGACGGACTCCACCGCTACGTCGGCGATGCGGCCACGATGGACATTCGCCTCCTTGGCCTCCACCGCGTGCAGTACCTCGCCGGCGCCGAGATGACCCGGAGCGAGACCGTCACCCTGCTGAACGACATCTGCCTCCTCGCGCCGGCCGCGCTGCTCGAGGTCCCCGTGACCTGGGACGCGATCGATGAGCGCTCGGTCCGCGCACGATTCACCAACGCGGGCCACTCCGTCGCCGCGGTGCTGACCTTCGATGCCCAGGGCGACCTCGTGAACTTCACGTCGGAGGATCGGTCGCGCGCGATCGATGGGGGGATGGTGCGTCGGCCGTTCGCGACCCCGGTGCGGCGGGTGGGCACGATGGCCGGGGTGCGCGTCGTCGTGGACGGGGACGCGACCTACACCGAGGATGGCCGCGAGTGGAGCTACGGACGTTTTGTGCTCACGTCACTTGCCTACAACGTCGCCGCGCCCCGGTGATCAGGTCTTCCAGATGGACGACAGCACCCGCACCGCATTGCCCCCCAGGATGCCCTTGATCTGGTCATCGGTGTAGCGCCGGCGGATCAACCCCTCGGTGAGGTCGAAGGTGCGCCTGGGGTGGTCGAGCCCCTTGATGGTGAGCATCCACTCGCCGCTTGCGCCGATGTGCAACTTGTAGCGCTCGAAGTTCGGCGTGGCGGGATTCCCCGCGCCCGGCCCGTTCACCGGGTTGGGGTTCCCCACGAGGTCCATGTCGCTCCCGACGGCGCAATGCTCGATGCCGACCAGTTTGGCGACG
>JAEUJL010000241.1 GCA_016794835.1 Gemmatimonadota bacterium
CATCGGGAACCACGAGGTGATGAACGTGCTCGGCGACCTCCGGTACGTCCACCCGGGGGAGTACGCCGCCTTCCGCTCCAACAATGCGAAGGCGCTGCAGCAGCGCGCCTTTGAGGTGCTGTCCGACTCGACGCGCCGGAAGGACGCGGCGTACCGGGAAGAGTGGCTGGCCGCCCATCCGCTGGGCTGGGTCGAGCACCGCATGGCCTTCGAGGCGAACGGGAAGTACGCCAGCTGGATTCGCGGCAATGCCTCGGTGGTGCGGATCAATGACTGGCTCTTCCTGCACGGGGGGATCGGGCCGAAGTACGCGGACACCGCCCTCGCCGCCCTGAACGACGGGGTACGTCGCGCGCTGGACCCCACGCGGCCCCCGCCGGAGGGCAACATGGCGGAGGACCCCGAGGGGCCGCTCTGGTACCGCGGCCTCGCCACGGGGTCGGAGGACTCGCTGGCGGCGCACGTGGACCGCGTCCTCACCCACCTCAACGTTCGCCACATCGCCATCGGGCACTCGGTGTCCCCGGGAGCGATCTTCCCGCGGTTTGGTGGCAAGGTCGTGCTGATCGACGTAGGGCTGGCGGCCGCCTACCAGGGGCCGCCAGCCGCCCTGGTGATCGAGGATGGCCAGGCGTTCGCCCTGCATCGCGGGACGCAACTCCCTCTCCCGTTAGGCGGGGACCTGCTCCCCTACCTCAAGGCCGCCGCCGCGCTCGATCCCCAGCCCTCAAAGCTGCAGGCGGTGATCGACCAGCTGGGTGCGGCGCGCGTCCCGCGCTGAGCACTCGCCCGCCGGCGCCAGCTCGTCAGAACGCCGGGGTGCCGCCGCGCACCAGGCGCCACAGGTCCATGCGGAGGACGGGGGGCTCGGTGCCATCGAGGAAGTACTCGGTGTACCGCCGCTCTGGCGGGGTGGCTGCCGTGGCGAGCTGGCCGGTCGCGCGATCCAGCTCGGCGATGACCAGCCCCGGGGGCGGCGTCCATGGCAGGGCCGCGCGCGTTGCGCCCGCGAGCTGCACCATGCGACCGAAGATCGGGGCCGCGAGGGTCCCGCCCGCGGCGCCCGGCGCAATACTCGTCGGCTTGTCCGTGCCGAGCCAGACGCCGGCGACGAGCTCCGGCGTCATCCCGACAAACCAGACGTCCGTGTTTTCATCGGTTGTCCCGGTCTTGCCGGCCACCGGCAATGTCGCCGGGAGGTACCGGCGCACGCTGGTGGCGGTGCCGCGATCCACGGCGTCGCGCAACATGTCACGCACGATGAAGGCCACCCGCGGGTCCAGGGCCGGCACCGGCGTCTGCAGCCGGTTCTGCCACACCACCTTGCCCTGCGCGTCCTCGATGCGCGTGATGAAGCGGGCCTCCACCCGCGCGCCGAGGTTGGCGAAGGTGGCGTAGGCGGCGACGAGGTCGAGGGGCTGGACCACGGAGGCACCGATGGCACTCGACGGGTAGGGCGCGATGGGGGCGGTGATGCCTAACGCGCGCGCCGTCGCGATGACGGAGTCCATCCCCACCTGCTGGGCCAGGGTGACCGCGACCGGGTTGCGCGACCGCGTCAGGGCTTCACGCATCGTCACGAGCCCCAGGAACTCCCCATCGGAGTTCTTCGGCCGGTACACCGTCCGGTTCGGGAGGGGAATCGCGATGGCGGTGTCGCCCACCATCGTGTTGGCCGCGAGGCTCTCCGCGACCGCCGTGGCGTAGACGAACGGCTTGAACGCCGACCCCGGCTGCCGCATCCCATTGACCGCGCGGTTGAACGGGGAGGTCGCATAGTCGCGTCCCCCCACCAGGGCCCGGACGTCCCCGGTGAACGGATCCATCGCGATCACCAGTCCCTGCAGGACACGACTGGAGTCCCGGCCGGCCGTCGCCGGGCGT
>JAEUJL010000329.1 GCA_016794835.1 Gemmatimonadota bacterium
AAGAGGTCAGCGAAGGAAGCGCTGGACATGAGTAAGGGGGCCGGGCGTCCGCGGTCACGGCGACGAACGTGCCGCGTCGCGGGCGCGTCTCGCAAAAAGCTACGCCCCGCCTCCGCACTTCGCACCCGGGCCCGGCCGCGCCCGGTGGTCCTGTACCCACGCGCTATGGGCGCGCGTGCACCGGAGGGCTCAGACTATCCAGCATGTGGAGCTTCTCGGCCTGTTCCACCAGTCGCAGCAGGTCGACCTCGGTGACGATGCCAACCAATCGCGACCCGTCGATCACGGGAAGGCAGCCCACCTTGTGCGTCACCATCTGGTGGGCCGCCGTGGAGACGTGGGCTCCGGCGTCCACGGTCATCGGGCTGCGGATCATCACGTCCCGGATCAGGGCCGCGCCGAGCTGCCGATCGCTCTCCGCCGCCGGGAGGTGCGCGAGGACCGAGGCCGACGCCGCCAGCATGGTGCCACGCGTCAGCAGGCCAACCAGGTCACCATGGGCATTGACCACCGGCAGGTGGCGGATCCGGCTGAACTCCATGATCGACTTCGCGGCGAGCAACCGCTTGTCTTCCCGCACCGACACCGGATCCGGGGTCATCACGTCGGCGATCAGCATGGCGCCTCCTCGCTGTGTTGTCCCCTAGTATCGACCGACGCCACCCGCGGGCCTGTCAGCGGAACCACGACACTTCAACGAACAAGGGGCATCCGGTCACCCGGATGCCCCCTGGAACCTGCGGCGCGGCGCGCGTCGGGTCGCCCTAGCAGCCCACGCAGTTGTGGTTGTTCTTCGCGCCGAGCTTCTCAAGCAATGCGATCGTCTCCGGGAACGGGCGCAAGCGCTGCACCGGGCCGTTGGCCATGTCCACCGTCGTCCGCCCGTTGCGCGACACCGCCTTGACGTCGCCGCCCTTGCTCACGAGGTAGAGGATCATCTCGTTGTCGCCACGGGACGCCGCATGGTGCATCGCGGTATAGCCGTTGTTGTCGCGCATGTTCACGTCCATGCCGAGTTCCTCGACCAGGTACTTCATCGCCGGCATCCATCCCTCGGGATAGTGGCGGTGCGCATTGCCCGCAAAGCCATTGCCGTAGCCAACGCCGGCGGCATTGTGGATCGCGTACACGCCGATCCCGGGCGGCACGGCCTTCGAGGCCGAGTCCATCTCCGGCGTCATGCGCGGCGCCCCACCAAAGCCACCACCGCCGCCACCGCCTTGCGCGAGCTGCGCGCGGGCGGCCGCAAGGCGCGCGGCGTTTGAGGTGTCACGCGGGGCCGCCGGCGCCGCGGGCTGCCCCGGTGCACCCGGAGGTCCGCCTGCGCCCGGCGGGCCGCCGCGACCACCCCGGGCCGCCACCTGGCGGAACGAGGGAATCGTGTGGTCCGCGCCGTACTTCTTCAGGAGCCGCATGGCCTCCACGTCCACCGCGTAGGCCGCGCGCCAGAACGCCGTGGTGCCGTCGAGGTACTCGAGCCCGCAGTTCCCGTTGCCGCAGTTGCTGTAGCCAAAGAACCAGAGGTTCTTCTTGAGGCGGACGTTCACGTCCGCCCCCGCCTTGAGCACGGCTTCCATCAGTTCGATGTGCGAGGTCTTCTGCACCTGGATCGACTGCGGTTGCGGATAGCGGGAGCGCGGGAGGTACGTGCTGTTGATGGCCGCGTAGAGCGGCGTGGTCCCGTGGACGCTCGCGATCTTCACGTCCGCCCCGCGCTTCACCAGCTCCATGGCGAGGTCGAAGTGCCCGTTGAGCGCGGCATGCAGCAGCGGCGTCGTGGAGTCGCTGGTGCTGACCTGGTTGATGTCGGCGCCGGCATCCAGCAGGGCCAGCGCAGCGGCCGTGTTCCCCTGCCGGACGGCGTGGTGGAGGGCGGTCATCCCGCCCATCTTGCCCACCGATCCGGTGAAGCCGGCCACCTCGCCTAACGACGTATCCACCGGCGCCTCGGGTCCGGTCGCCGTGGCGCCGGACAGGTAGGCCTGGCGGCCCGCGGCGATGGCCTGCTGGATCTGCGAGGCTGACAACGCGTTGGTGGGCGGTGCATCCCGGTTGAAGATCGCGGGCATGCCCCCGGTGCCTTGCGCCTGTTGTGCCTGCGTGTTGCCCGGGGGTGCCCCCGGCGGCGGAGCCGGCGGTGGGGTGCCCGGCGCCGCGGCGGCCGCGGGTGGTGCACCCGGGCGTTGGGGCGCGGGGGTCCG
>JAEUJL010000343.1 GCA_016794835.1 Gemmatimonadota bacterium
GTCGCCATCGCGGCGGCATCGTTCACGCCGTCTCCCACCATCACCACCTCGCCGCTCGCCCGAGCCGCGGTGACTGCGGCCGCCTTGAGCTCCGGGGTAGCCCCGCCGCGGACACGATCCACCGGAATGCCGACCTGTGCCCCCACCGACTCGCACACGGAGGGCGCATCGCCGGAGAGCATCCCGACGGACCACCCACGGGCCTCGAGGGCGGCCACCGCCTCGCGGGAATCGTCGCGCACCGGGTCGCCAAAGCCCGCCGTGGCGACGAGCTGTCCGTCCACGGCGATGTGTACCGGGGTGAGCGAGGGAGGAACGGGGATGACACTGGATCCCGGCGTTCGCTGGGACACGCTGGGGGGGAAGGAAAGCGGTGCGGAGGTTGCGGCAGCGACAAACGACGGTGAGCCGACGGCCACGTGGTGACCAGCCACCACGCCGGCAATCCCGCCACCTGACGTGTGCTCCACCGACGTCACGTCGGCCGCAGCCACCCCTGGCCACGCCGCGCGGAACCCCGCCGCGATCGGGTGCAGGGACCCCTGCTCCAGGGCGAGGACCATTGCCCGGACCTCATCGGGGCCATCCCACGACACGAGTGCGCTCCGGCCCGCCGTCAGCGTGCCGGTCTTGTCCAGCAGCAGTGTGCCGCGCCCGGCGAGCACCTGCAGGGCATCACCCCCCTTCACGAAGATCCCGCGCCGAGCGGCGCGCCCGAGGGCGACCGTGACGGACAGCGGTGTCGCCATGGCGAGGGCACACGGGCAGGTGACGATCAGCAGCGCGATCGCATGATCGATCGCCGCATCGGGATCGATCGTGCGCCAGAGCGCCCAGGTGACCACGGACAGTGTGAGGACGGCGGCCACGAACACCCCGGCCAGGCGATTGGCCAGGAGCACCACGGGAGCGCGCCGCTGGGCGCTTTCCTCCACTTGTTGCAGCACGCGCGCGACCCGCGTTTCCTCCCCCGCGCGGGTCACCCGCACCCGCACCGGGGCGGCGACGTTGATGGTGCCCGCGAGGATCTCGTCGCCTGCCGCGGCCGCGACGGGACGCGATTCCCCGGTGAGCCACGCCATGTCGAGCGTGGTGCGTCCGGTCTCGATCGTGCCGTCGGCGGCCAACGTGTCGCCGGCCCGTACGTCGAGCAGCATTCCCGGCGTGATCGCACTGGCGGGGACCTCGCGGATCTCGTCGCCCTCGACGACGCGCGCGCCGTTGGGGGTGAGCGAGTGCAGGAGCTCCGACGCATCCGTGGCCGCGCGCTGCCAGCGCTGCTGGAGGTAGCGCCCCACGAGGAGGAGGAAGATCAGGACGGCGATGCCGTCCAGGTACACCGGGCCGCTGTCGCGCACCGTGTTCATGGCGCCTCGCACGAACCCGACGCCTAACGCGATGGCAATCGGCAGGTCGAGGTGCAACGCACGGGCACGAATCGCCGCCCAGGCGCTCCGGAAGAAGATGCGCCCGGGGCCGAGCATCGCCGGGATGACGAGGGCGAGCGACAGC
>JAEUJL010000350.1 GCA_016794835.1 Gemmatimonadota bacterium
CGCTGACCTCCCGCGGGCCCGCCAGCGGCCGACGCATCAATGGCGCGTCGGCCTGATCCTCAGCCGAGCCCGGCCATCAAGCGCAACAACCCGTCCTGCGTGGCATCCTTCCGCGCGACCTCGGCGTGCAGGCGGCCTTCGCGGAGCACGAGGATGCGTGTCGAGAGCGCCAGCAACTCCGGCAGCTCGCTCGAGACGAGCAGGAAGGCCGCACCCTCCGTTGCACGCTGGTCGATCCAGCGATGCAGTTCGGCCTTGGCCCCCACGTCCACGCCGCGCGTTGGTTCGTCCAGCAGGATGATGTCGCTCCCCGCCGTGAGCCATCGCGCCATCACGACCTTCTGCTGGTTCCCCCCCGACAGCGATCCCGCGAGCGCCTCGCGCGCGGTGTGTCGGACACCCACACGCCCGAAGCTGGCGTCCACGGCGACGGCCTCGGCCCCTTGGTCCACCCAACCGGCCCGGGCGAACCGGGGAAGGACCGGGAGCGACGTGTTCTCCCGGGCGCGCATCCCGAGGACGAGCCCCTGCCGCTTTCGGTCTTCTGGCACGAGACCGAGGCCGGCGCGCAAAGCCTCACGCGGTGACCCGGGGCGCAGCCTGGTCCCGCGCACGTAGACGTCGCCACGGCAGGCGCCATCCAGGCCAAAGATCGCTTGCGCCACCTCGGAACGCCCGGCCCCAACCAACCCGGCCAGCCCGACCACCTCCCCGGCGCATACCCGGAATGAGACGTCGGCAAAGCGCCCGGGCGACGTGAGGTGCTCCACGCGCAGGCGTTCCTCTCCGGGTGGCTGCGCGGCGTGCCGCGGCTCATGCAGGCCCACCTCGCGACCAATCATCAGGCGCACCAGACTCGCCTCATCGATGGCATGCGTCGCCTGTGTGGCGACATGCGCGCCATCACGCAGCACGGTGATCGTGTCGCACAGCGCAAAGATCTCGGGCATGCGGTGCGACACATACAGCACGGTGACGCCGCGCGCACACAGTCCACGGATCAACGCCAACAGGCGCTGCGACTCGGCCTCACCCAGGGACGACGTGGGCTCGTCGAACACGATGACCCGTGCGCCCTGCCCCACCGCCGCGGCGATCTGCACCAGCTGCCGGTCGGCGATGCCGAGCGAATGGACGGGTCGGGATGGGTCGATCGTGGCGCCGGTGGCGGCGAGCAGGTCATGGGCCCGGCGCTGGAGTTCCCGTTCATCCACCAGCCCGCGCCGGTGTGGCAGGGCGCGCAGGCAGAGGTTGTCGCCCACGGTCAGGTTTTCGCAGAACGAAAGCTCCTGGTGCACCATCGCGACGCCCGCGTCGAGCGCCTGGCGCGGCGACACAAAGCGCACGGGCTTCCCATCCAGCTCAATGGACCCTTCATCCGCGGGGGCGAGGCCGGCGAGCACGCGGCCGAGGGTGCTCTTCCCTGCGCCATTCTCGCCACAGATCGCGTGACAGCTCCCGGCCGCCACGTCGAACGAGACGTCACGCAGCGCGACGATCCCCGGAAAGCGCCGGGTGATCCCGCGAAAGCGGATGCGCGGAGTGCTCACGCCGGCTGAACGTTCGTGGCGTTATTGCGGCAGCGCCAGGAACTTCGGGTCGACGTCCGAGAACCCCCAGTCCACCAGCTGCTTGGCCCATGCGCCCAGGTTCTCCTTCGACACCTTCACCAGCTCCATCTGCACCATCGCCGGGGCCGGCTGCTTGCGATAGACATGGTCGAAGATGGTCTTCACCGACACATAGCCCCAGCTGTACGTCGGTTGGGCAAACAACACCGGTGCCAGCCCGGCGTCCACATAGGCCAGCTGCGCCGGCAGTCCGTCAATCGAGACGATCTTCACCGTCTTCGGGTCGAGGTCGGTGAGCAACGTCCGGGTGAACAAGGCCCAGCCGCCGATCATGGCAATGCCATTGACCTCGGGATACGCGTTCTTCATGCGCAGCACCTCGGCCGCGGCGTCCTGCGGCGTCTCGGCGTGGTAGAACGCATCGACGATCGTGATCCCGGGATACTTCGCCGCGGTCTCACGCACCCCCTTCACCCGGTTTTGCAGGTTGGGGGCGTTCTGGTTCCCCGCGATGATCGCCACCTTCCCCTTGCCTCCCATCTGGGCCGCCAGCTCCTCCATGACCTGGGTCCCCATCTTCACGTCGTCCCCGCCGTAGAACGAGAAGCGCTTCGAGCCCGGCACGTCGCTGTCGAAGGTCATGACGGGCACGCCGCGATCGACCGCCTCATCCACGGCGCCGCGCACCTTGCCGGCATCACTCGCCGACAGGAGGATCGCGTTGGCACCGGAGTTCACGGCCTCGGCAATCCGCTGGGCCTGGACAGCGCCATCCTCGTTGGGTGGCGTCAGCCAGTCGATGCTGACCGCCACGCCGTGCGCCGCCGACAGTTCAGCTGCAGCGGCCTCCGCCCCCTGCCGACCGGAGAGGAAGACCGGGTTGGTCGAGCTCTTGGCAATCATGGCGATCCGGAAGGCCGGTGCCCCGGCGGCCCCCTTCGCCGCCTCACCGGTCTCGCCCTTGCCACAGCCGGCCAGGGCGGCGGTGACCGTCGCAACCGCCAGGCTACGCAATACGTGGTGCATGGAACCCCCGTCAGGATGGTATCGCGCGGCGCGCGTTACGATGGTGTGGAAAGTTTGTCTGCCAGCCGCTTCCAGCCCCGCTGGTCCAGGACCACCGCGACGATCAGCGCCGTCCCGATGATGATCCATTCGTAGTTCTGGTCGAGCCGCAGCGTCCGGATCGCCTGTCGCATCGTCACGATCAACACGGCCCCCAACATGGCACTGGTCGCGCTCCCCTTGCCCCCGGAGAGCGAGGCACCACCCACGACCGCGGCCGCCACGACGTACAACTCGTAGCCGTTCGCATCCGATGAGGTGGCCGATCCGTAAAAGGCGGCCCCGAGGAAGGCCGCAACCCCGGCGAGCAGCCCGGACAGGACGAACACCCCC
>JAEUJL010000365.1 GCA_016794835.1 Gemmatimonadota bacterium
CATCGGGGACGTGACGATCGGCGCCGGGGCCAGCGTCTGGTTCGGGTGCGTGCTGCGCGGCGATGAGGAGTCCATTCGCATCGGCGAAGGGACGAACATCCAGGACCTGACGCTCGTGCACACGAGCGGCGGGGTCTGCCCAACGATCATCGGCGCGCACGTGACGATCGGCCACCACGCGATCATCCACGGGTGCACGGTCGAGGACGGGGCCCTCATTGGCATGGGCGCCGTGGTGCTCGACGAGGCGGTCATCGAGCGCGAGGCAATCATCGCGGCCGGGGCAGTGATCTCGCCCGGCAAGCGCGTGAAAGCCGGTGAGCTGTGGGCCGGTGTTCCCGCACGCCTGATCGGGCCGGCCACGGCGAAGCACCTCGAGATGGCTCGCTCCATCCCGGGCCGATATGCCGCGAAGGGCCAGGGCTACCGCGCGCTGATCGCGCCGTAGCCGCTACATCTCGAGGTGTGCCCCGCGGAAGAGGCGCGGGAGGTCGATGACCAGCGGCGGAGCGCCGGCCACCGGCTGCCAAGCGAGTGCGTCGACGAGCACCTCGGGGTCCGCGTCCTCGGGGCGCCAGCGCTCCACACAACGCGCGTCGGCATCGACGATCCAGTACTCGGGGACCGCCTGCTGCTGGAAGACCGGTCGTTTCTTGTAGCGATCGTACCGCGCCGTGCTCGGCGAGAGTGCCTCAACCGTCAGGATGAGTGTACGGTCGTCCCCGACCACGGCGGCACCGTCACCATCGCCTGAGAATCGCCACGCCGTGAGGTCGGGCTGGAGGACGCGACGGTCACTGAAACGCACCCCGCCGGGCGCGAAGAGGATCTCGTGGTTGCCCAGTTGCATGAGGTACGGAAAGATCTCCGCAAACAACAGCGCGAGGACGCGCTGGTGCGTCCACGACGGCGAGGCACTCACCAGCAGCTCTCCGTCGATGATCTCGTAGCGATTCCCGTCGTCCTCGGGGAGCGCTTCCCACATTTCCCAGGTCCAGTCCATCCGGGGTTGCGGCATGGCCATACGGTACGCTCGGCTCGGCGTTTGTGACAAGCGAACATACGCCGAGGATGGGCGCATTCGCCGACCAGCGCGGTACCACGCTGTCCCCAACCCGGTGATGTCTACGCGTTCCCGAAGCGGCGGCGAGAGCGTTCCCGTGCCCGCTCGGCCTCGGTCGCGCGATCACGCGGTGGCGCGGTGGTGACCAGGCCGTCCAGCAAGCGCTGCGCGGCCTGGGCCACCTCCTCGACGGCCGCATGAAAGACCGCCTCGTTCGCGCGCGACGGCTTGCTGGTTCCGCTGAGCTTGCGCACGAACTGCAGGGCCGACGCACGCACTTCATCGGTTGTGGCCGGCGGGGCAAAGTTGTGCAGGACCTTGATGTTGCGGCACATGGCAGCACCTCCTACGTCGTCCGGAGTTCCTTGCGAATGACCAGCTTGAGTCCCGACCAGGTCTCGTCCACCGCGCAGACCTTGATGTCCACGAAGCCCATGGGCAAGCAGATCTCACGAATCACGTCCTCGGTGATGTTCGTTGGCACCTTGGCGGATTTCTTGGGCCACGAGACCCACACCGCAGCGTCCTGGCGGATCTTCGTCCGGTACCCGGCGAGTGCCTTGGACATCGCGCCACGATCGGTGACGAACAGGTGCACGACGTCGGTGCGCGCGGAGAGGCGGGTGGAGAAGGTGACGCCGTCGGGGAGCGGAGCCAGCAACGTGGCGTAGTGCGGGGGCGCACCGGATGTGCAGACCACGCTGCCGGCCGCGATGCCGAGCTTCTTTGCGAGGGGTGTTCCCGAGTAACCGGCGGTTGGCATCAGGGCATCAGGGACGAGGACAGATGGACGCGCGTGACGAGCCAGCGTGCGGGCACCCCGGGCTCACGCCGGAGGAAGGCGATAGCGCAGTTCGTACGAGTGCTGCCCACCCCGGTTGTCGATCGTGAACTCGCCGGTGAGGCCGCGCAGCTCGTCGGTGCCGGAATCCGGAACCACCGTCACGCGCAATGACGGCGCGCCACGATCCATGATCCCGAAATGCTGGAGGAGGAATGTGCCACGCTTCCCGTGCAGCGTGCCCGTCACGCGTTCAATCGCGACGTATCCGGCGGACCCGGAGGTCTCGGTCATCCCGGTCAACATCTGGCCCTGGGTGTGCCCGGTGAGGTCGCCACGCAGCTCCTTGTCGATCGACATGCGGCCCAGCCGGGCGGTCGTGTCCACCCCTTCGAAGGCGAGCGGCTTGAGCGCCACCGTAAAGGTGCCCTTGGCGAGCTGTTCCATGGATGCTCCTTGCGCCGTGGCCGACCGGTAGGCACCGACCGTTCCGATGACGAATGAAAGTAGAAGGGTAAGGTGTCGCATCCGTTGCCTGGTTTGCCCCTGACGCCAACGGTAGTGCCGCGCGAGGCGCGGGGACAGGGTGACAGCGGTCGCTGGTCGCGTGCGGGTTGTGCCCGGTCGGGACGGCGGACAGTGTTCGGTACCCGAACCCCTGCTCATGCGCCTGTTCCCCGTGCTTGCGGTCCTTCCTGTTGCGCTTGCCGCGCAGGCCCCCGGTGTCAGCGGCACGTTGATCGTGACCAACAAGACACCATCGACGGCGACGATCATCGACCTCGCGAGTGGTCGTACGCTGGCGACGCTCCCGACGGGCCAGGGGCCGCATGAGGTGGTCGTTTCGGCGGACGGCCGGACGGCGGTCGTGACCGACTACGGGGCGCAGATCCCCGGCCAATCACTGACGGTCATCGACGTCATGGGGAAGACCGTCCGCAAGACGATCCCCCTCGGCGAATATCGCCGTCCCCACGGGATCGTCTTCCTCCCCGGGGATACCCTGGTGGCCGTCACCTCCGAGACGCATCGCGCGGTGCTCACCGTGGACCTGCGCAGCGGTGCCATCGTGCGGGTGGCCATGACCAACCAGGCGGGCTCGCACATGGTCGGGGTCACCGCCGACGGCCGTCGGGGATACACGGGTGACATCGGGAGCAATACGGTGACCGAGCTGGACCTCATGTCCGGGGCGGTGCTCCGACGGTTCGACGTGCCGGCACAGCCGGAGGCGGTCAACGTAACCTCCGACGGCCGCGAGGTGTGGGTGGGCAGCAATGCCATGGGCAAGGTGAGCGCCATCGACCTCTCGTCAGGCGCGGTGACGACGGCAGCCGAAGGGTTCAGCTGGCCGTACCGCGTGCTCTTCACCCCGGACCATGCGTCGGTGCTGCTGCCGGATTATCGGGGGAACACCCTGCGTTTCGTCGATCGGGCCTCGAAACGGGAACTCTCGCGCCTCACGCTCGACGGGGCCGGCCCGCAGGGGATCACCCTGGGCGCCGGGGCGCGGCACGCCTTCCTTTCATTAAGCAACGAGGGTCGCGTCGCGATCATCGACCTGGCGACGCGGGCGGTCGTGGGACATGTGGCCGCGGGCGCGACGCCCGACGGGGTCGCCTACTCGTCGCGGCTGCCACGCCCGGAATAAGGGAACTTCACTACGGTGCTGCCGGCGGTCGCAGCACCGCAGTGGGCGTCTGGACTGGACACGGGCTCGTTTCCCGGCAAACGCGCGGCGTTGGCTGCGGCCGCGTGGCTGGGTCAACACGCTGGCAGCCAACGACTGCGAGCAGGGCGAGGAAGCTGGCGCGGCGTAACATCACAGGGGCCGTGCGCTGGTGTCCCGCGCGAAGCTGTCCGCAGGGGTGCGGCCGGGCTGTACCGGCCTGCGCGGATCGCGCGGCCGACAGTCTGCCCCCTGCGCCGGGGAGCAGGTCGGCTTGTCCTCCGGTGAGGTGCGCGGATCGACCTTCGCGAAGTACCCCGCGCACGCCGTCGCGCCGAGCAGCACAAAGATCCGCAACATGGCCCGCATCTGACACCTCGCCGGGTGGGGGAGCCGGGATTCTACCCCACCCGGGCGGCAAGGTCCATCAGGGATCAACGCGCCCCTGCAGGGCGCGCTGCAGGTCCTTCATCTCGTACACCCGGCCGCCCCGCACCACCGTCTCGACCCGGGCCAGGTC
>JAEUJL010000405.1 GCA_016794835.1 Gemmatimonadota bacterium
GCCTTGAGGTGCACGTTCCCGGGCAGCTGGCCATTCCCCTTGCCGAGGAGGATGAGCGGGCAACGGCGATGGTTGTGCGTGTTGCCGTCGGCCATCGGCGAGCCGTAGATGATCGTCGTCTGGTCGAGCAGGTTGCCGTCACCGTCCCGCGTGTTCTTGAGCTTGTCGAGGAAGTACGGCAGCAGGCTGACGTGGTAGCGGTTGATCAGGTTGAAATCCATGATCGCGGCTTCGCGGCCACCGTGGTGCGAGGCAGGGTGGAAGCCCTTGTTCGTCCCGGACTCGGGGTACACCCGGCTGGACGCATCGCGGCCCGTCTTGAACGCGGTGACGCGCGTCATGTCCGACTCGAAGGCCAGCACCTGGAAGTCGAACATCAGCTTCATGTGCTCTTCGAACGAGTCGGGCACCCCCGCCGGTGCGTCCGGCAGCTGGCGCTCCTCGCCGCTGCGGTTCTGCGACTCGATCTTCTGGATGCGGCGCTCGAGCTCGCGAACGTTCTCCAGGTACTGGTCAACGCGCACGCGGTCGGCGTTCCCGAGCTGGCGCTTGAGGCTCGCCATCTCCCCCGTGATCCAGTCGAGGATCGAGCCGTTTTCCTTGCGGCGATTCGCGCGGTCGGCGTGGTTGGACCCTGACCCGAACAGCATGTCGAACGCCACGCGCGGGTTGCGGATCATCGGCAGCGGCTCGGTGGGCGAGGCCCAGCTGATCGAGTCGGTGTAGGCGCAGGCGTAGTTGTAGTAGCAGCCACCCGCCTGGTCGAGGTTCTCGATGCAGAGCTGCATCGAGGGAATCGCCGTGTCCTGGCCGATGCGCTGGGCGACGATCTGGTCGAACGACGTGCCCACGTAGACGTCCGATCCCTGCGTCTGCTTGGGATGCGCCTGCGTGAGGAACACGGCGCTGGACCGGAAGTGGTCGCCGCCGATCTCCGGCGCCTCGAACGGCTCGGCCATCCGGACGTCGGTGTTCGAGACGATCGTGAGGTACTCGCGCCAGGACTCCAACGGCTTGAGCGCGCTGTCCTGGCCAAAGGTGAACCCACGCCCGACCTCACGCGGTGCCCAGAGATACTTGGTCGCCCCAAGATTCGACGATCCGGCCGCGCCGTGCACCGACTCGATGCACACGAGTCGCGTCTTGGCGGCCGGTGCCGCACCAGCGGACGCCGTGCCGAAGCGCGCCGCGGGCCGCATGGCCTCCAGGTAGGGCAGCGCCACGGTGGCGCCGAGGCCGCGGAGGAAGGTGCGGCGGGGGAGGGACTTCCCGGAGATGAAGGACATGGGATGTGCTCTGGGTGAAAGCGCGTAAAACCGTGCGTGCTGCCCGGCGCGGTGCGCCGGTGATGCCTGCCCTACTGGTCCGCCACGACCTCGGCCCGCTTCTGGCGGAACGCGCGCGAGGTGACGACGCCGTACACAAAAGACGAGAAGCGATAGTTCTTCGCCGCCGCATCACGCACCACGGCCCGGATCGCCGGCTGGTCGTGATCCTCCACCCGACGGCCCAGCGCGTAGGCGAACATGTTCTCCGCGAAGTTCCGCATGAGCGGCGTGGGACGCTTGACCAGCCACCGGTTCAGGTCGGCCGCCGTGGAGACCGACGTGCCGTCGTAGGTGTTCCCGCGCGTGTCCAGCTGGGCCCCGTTCTCCCGGAAGCGCAGGCGGCCCGTGACGTCAAACGCATCGAGGGCGAGGCCGAGCGGATCCATGAACTGGTGGCACGAATTGCACGTCGGGTTGGTGCGGTGCATCTCCATCCGCTCGCGCGTCGTGAGGATCTTGCCTTCCTTCGATCCGGCCGTCTGCTCGAGGTCCGGCACGTTGGGTGGTGGCGGCGGCGGCGGCGATCCCAGGAGGACCTCCATCACCCACTTGCCGCGCAACACCGGCGAGGTGCGATTCCCGAGGGAGGTCTGCACCAGCACGCTCCCGTGCCCGAGGATCCCGCGACGCGATTCGTCCGGGTAGTTCACCCGGCGGAAGTCATTCCCCGCCACGTTCGGGATACCGTAGTGCTTGGCGAGCCGCTCGTTGGCGTACGTCCAGTCCGCCGAGAAGAGCTCCAGCACGCTGCGGTCATTGCGGATGATGTCCTCGACAAATAGCTCGGTCTCGCGCTTCATGGCATCCGCGAGTCCCTGGTCAAAATCAGGGAAGAAGAAGGCGTCGGGATGCACCAGGTCGAGGTCCGGCAGGCGCAACCACTGGCCGGCAAAGCGACGGGACAGCGCCGCCGCGCGCGGATCGGCCAGGAGCCGCTTGACCTCCCGCTCGTAGGTGAGCTTTTCCGAGAGGCGTCCGGCCTTGGCGAGGCCGAGGAGCCGCTCGTCCGGCATCGTGCCCCAGATGAAGAAGGACAACCGCGAGGCGAGGTCGATGTCGCTGACGTTGTAGTCCTTCCCTTCGGCCACACCCGCCGGGGTCGGCTCGATGCGGAACACGAAGTACGGGCTGGCGAGCATGGCCTGCAGGGAGGTCCGGATCCCGTTCTCGAACGCGTTCTCCGGGGCGGCGGCCGCCCCGCGGTCATAGAACGACAGCAGGGCCTCGCGATCCCGCGCGGTCAGCGGACGGCGATAGGCGCGTTCCCCGAGGCGATTGATGATCTGCGTGGCGCAGGTGCGCTGCGTGGCCCGCGAGGTCGGCTTGCAGCTGAAGATGCGACGCCGGCTCTCGGTCTCGGAGATGCCGGTGACGTTCCGCGGACCGTTGACCTGGACCTCCATGATCGCCGGCGGCTCGGTGGAGCCGGCGGCCGCGCTGCCACCCGAGGCGCGCGACCAGTCGTGCGGCTTGATCAGGTCCTCGTACGGCCCCATCGCCCGCGCCACAAACGCGACCGACACGCGATGCTGTCCCGCCTTCACCTTGATCGGTTCGCTGCGCAGGTAGTCCGCGCCCAGCGGGGCGTCCGCGGACGAGGCGTTGCGGGCGATGCCGCGCTCGTACATGAGCAGGGCGACCTGCTCCCCGTCGATCGAGATGTCGACGTCCTCGAGCTTCGTCCCCATCCCGCCGGCCACGTTGATCCGGAACTCGTACTCGGCATCCGCCGGG
>JAEUJL010000442.1 GCA_016794835.1 Gemmatimonadota bacterium
CTGCGCGAGAGCGAGGTGCGGTATCGCGACCTGTGGCAGAACGCCCTGGATGGGATGCTGACCCTTGATCCCGCCGGACGGATCACGTCGATCAACGCGGCGGGGTGCGCGCTGGTGGGCGCGTCGCCGGCGGAGATGATCGGCCAGCCCTTCACCGACTTCCTCGTGCCGCGTGACGCGGAGGTCGCGCGGGGGATCTTCACCAGCCTGGTGACCACCGGGGAGGGGGTCCAGGGGCCGGTGGCCGTGTCGGTCCAACGCCGGCGTGGGCGTGCCGTGCAGGCCGAGGCGAGCGCCCAGCGGATCGAGCGCGACGGGGAGCTCGTCGAGGTGCTGGCGATCGTGCGCGATGTGTCGCAGCGCCGCCAGCTGGAGGCGCAGCTGCAGCAGTCCCAGAAGATGGAGGCTATCGGGCGACTGGCCGGCGGCGTCGCGCATGACTTCAACAACCTCCTGACCGCGATCATCGGCTATTCCCAGATCGCGGCGATCCGCCCGGGTGTGCCGGCGCCGGCACTGCTCGACCTCAAGGAGATCACCTCGGCGGCGCATCGCGCCGCGGCACTGACGCGCCAACTCCTGGCATTTAGTCGGCGCCAGGTCCTCGAGCCCCGGGTGCTCAACCTCAATGCGGTGGTGACCGGGATCGAGGTCCTGCTGCGGCGGCTGATCGGTGAGGACATCACCTTCACCATCGACCTCGCCACCAACGTCGCCGCCGTGCTTGCCGATCCCAGCCAGCTCGAGCAGGTGGTGCTCAACCTCGCGGTGAACGCGCGGGACGCGATGCCCGACGGCGGCTCGCTCGTCGTGCGCACCCGCATGGCCGACGCCCCGGACAAGCCGCTGTCCACCCCGGGCAGTGATGCGGGGCCATTCGTCGTCCTCGAGGTGGCCGACACGGGCACGGGGATGGACGAGGAGACCCGCCTGCACGTGTTCGAACCGTTCTACACCACCAAGGAGCTCGGGACGGGGCTCGGCCTCTCCACCGTGTACGGCATCGTCCAGCAAAGCGGCGGGTCCATCGCCGTGGATAGCGAGCCCGGACGCGGGACGACCTTTAGTGTCTATCTCCCCGTGGCGAGTGGCGACGTGGCCGCGCAGGAGCTGCCGTCCGTGCCGAGCGGGCCCGGGGGGACGGAGACGATCCTCGTCGTGGAGGATGATGATCGGGTGCGCGCGCTGGCGAGCCGCGTGCTGACGCTGGGAGGGTACACCGTGCTCGAGGCCAGCGACCCGGAGGCCGCCCTGGCGCTGTCCGTCGACCAGCGTGAGATCCACCTCCTCCTGGCCGACCTCGTGATGCCCGTGATGCGGGGGAGCGAGCTCTTCCAGCGGCTGCGCCAGCGGCGGGAGCAGCTGCGCGTCCTGTACATCTCCGGGTACCGGAGCTCGGCCGACCGGCCGGACGTGGCGGACGCCGCATTCCTCCCCAAGCCGTTCACGCCCGACATGTTGGTGGCGGCAGTCCGGTCCGTCCTCGACGCCCCGGCCGCCCACTCTCCCGACGCCGTCCCGGCCCGGCGCTAGGGGCGTGGACGTTGCCCGGTCTGGACACTGGGGTTACCCCTAGTGTCCAGCGGCAGAGCCGGCGAGTATCCTCGCGGCACCACTTGGCTGCTCCGGCGCGTCGAGGCAGTCACCACTCCACAACGCGACAACGACGGGAGTCACGGATGACCGGACCACAACCGAAGGATCATGTCATCGACTTGAAGGCGGCGGCAGAGATGACCGCGCGACACCGCGGCGTGGCCACGGTGCAGGGGGCCCGTGCCGCAGGTGAGGGAGACCTCGGGGGGTTGTTCGCGAAGGAGGCGGTGATCAAGCTGTTGGAGCGGCCGGACGCGCGGTTCCTGCGGTTCTACTATGGCCGGAATGCCAAGGGGGGACGCGAACTGGTGCTGGTCGCGTCGGACGCCGACGGCAACGACCTTACCGGAGACAGCAGCGCGCTCGACACGCATTATCCCTGTCCACCGTTCTGCCCGACCGGTAGCACCCTTCGCGGTTGACCGTCATTCAACCCCTCTCGCACAAATTCATGACCATCCGAAAGAAGAAGTCGCCGCGGCGACAACTGCCCCCGGTCACTGACCAACGCGTTTCCCTGGAGACGGCGGCAGACTACACCCACCGATACCCGAAGTCGGCGCCGGCGTCCGAGAAGGCCGGGTTCTTCTTTGCCGAGGGGCTTCGCAGGCTTCTTGATCAACCCGGCGTCGCGGGGATGCGAATTTACCACGGCCTCGACGAGTCCGGACGCTATCGCATGGTCCTTGTGGGTGTGGACGCGGAGGGGAATGATATCGCCAAGGTCTCCTCGCGCCCGCGACCCAAGAGCCAGATGCGCGCCA
>JAEUJL010000454.1 GCA_016794835.1 Gemmatimonadota bacterium
GGACGATAAAGCTCGGCGCCCAGCTCCGTGGTCAGGGCCGTGGCGGTCGCCGCCCGGTGATCCGCCACGACACCAACGATGGTGAGCGTCGTCCCTGCCCCGCTCGCCGTGTCCACCCGGACCGTCTGGCCAACCGGATCAGCGCCGGGCCACCAGCGTGCCGCGGCCCAGGCGTTGACCATCGCGACGGGTGCGCCCCCCGCCACATCCGCCGCGGAAAACGCGCGCCCGCGCAACACCGGCACTCCCAGGGCCTGGAAGTAGTCCGGCGTGACCCCGATCTCCGCAGACGGCGCGAGCCGGGGATCGAGCGGCGCCCCCCCATCGACCGTGAAGGCGGCGTTCCCGCGCGGCACGATGGTGCGCGCCGCAGCCCACTGCACACCGGGCAGCTGTCCCAGCTCGAGCAGCAGGCGCTCCGTCACCGGCACGTAGGTGCCCGGCACGCGCCACGGATGCGGGAAGCTCGGCGTCCCCTGCACCACGCGCGCGGCGTCGAAGCCTAACGAAACGCGCGACAGCGCCACGGCCGACCGCTGCAGCAGCGCCCCGCTCGAGACCAGGGCAAACGCGAGCGCGACCTGCACGACCAGGAGCGCATGTTGCCAGCGGCTGCGCGGGGGCGTGTTGCCCGCCGCCCCCCGGAGCGCGGTGGCCCCGGCCGCCCCCAGTGCCACGCGCACGGGCGCGATCGACAGGAGCGCACCGACCCACACGGCCATCCCCAGGGCAAAGGCCCACACGTGCGCGTCCACCTGCGGGCGCATCCCGGCGAGCCGCCCCGCCTGCAGGACGTCCACGGAGGCGAGGATGTCCAGCAGCCAGTGCGCCACGAGGACCCCGGCTACGGTTCCCACCACCACGAGCAGGCCGTGCTGCACGATGAGCTGCCGCGCCAGCCGGGCGCGGGACGCGCCTAACGCGGCACGCACCGCCACCTCGCGCCGCTGGTCGAGCGCACGCACCAGGGTCAGGTTGGCCAGGTTCGCCACCGCGAGCAGGAGCAACCCGCCGACCATGCCCGCAAAGATGAGGTCGTACTGCTGGGCCGCGGCGATATACCGCGCACGAAGCGGAGCGGCGGTCACCGCCATGCGCGTCGGCCCGGCCGGACCACGCTGGTCCGGTATCTCGAGTTGCTGCAGCTCGGCCTCGAGCTCCCGGAGCGTGTGCCCCGGACGCAGGCGCCCCATCACGCTGAGGCTCCGGATGGACGGGCGCGTGCTGGGATCGAGGGTCGGCACCGCGGGAAGCCAGAACTTCGATCCCGTCTCGAAGTCGAAGCCGGGGGGCATCACCCCAACGACCGTGTACTGCGAGTCGCTGAGCTTGATCACTCGTCCCACGACCGTGGGGTCTGCCCCGAACTGGTTGGTCCAGAAGTCGTGCGCCAGCAGCGTCACGAGCGGGGCACCCAGCTGGTCGTCGCTCGCGAGGAGCGGCCGGCCCAGCACCGGGGTCACGCCCAACATTGCAAAAGCCTCCGGCGTCAGCACCCCACCCATGACCGGGAGCGGCTCCCCGCCCGCCATGTAGACCTTGCCGCCAGCCGTGAAGCCGATGACGGCATCCAGGGTCCGGAACTCGTGGCGCCGCAACACGTCGGCGAACGTCATATAGGAGACGTCGCACCGGGCGCCACACGTCGCGCTGGCTCCGGTGGCGGGAACCTCGCTCAGCGACACCAGACGATCACCGTCCGGAAATGGCAGCGCGCGCAGGCGCACGCCGTCCAGGATGGCAAAAGCGGCCATCGACGCACCAAGCCCCAGCGCCAGCGATGCGACGACGACCGCGGAAAAAAGCGGGCTTCGGCGCATCCCCCGCAGCGCCGTGCGCAGGTCATCGAGGAGGGCACCCATCATGCGCAAGAAAGTGCGGCCCCGGCCGGCACCCCGCGAGTCCAGCCACCGTCCCTGCTCCATTGCGGGCATGTCGTGGGCCCAGCTCTCCTTCCGCCTGCTCTGGCGGGCCATCCAGAGCCCGTCGCTGGCACGCGCGCTCCTCGTAGTCGCCTGGCGATTCCGGGATCGGCGCTGGTGGCGCAAGCTCCCCTTCCTTCCCCTCCCGGCCCGCGAGTACGTCCGCTGGCGGATGTACACCGCGTACGGCGACGCGGATGTCATTCCCCCGGCCGAGGACGTGGTGCGATATGCACGCTGGGCCGCCGCCCGCTGACCCCGCGGGGCACGCCACACGGGTCAAGGCACTGGCCTACGCCCTCGGTTTCGACCTGGTCGGCGTCACCACCTTGGGCCCATCGGAGACGATCGGCGCCTTCAACGACTGGATCGCGCAGGGCTTCGCCGGCACCATGGGATATCTCGCACGTGGAGCCGAGAAGCGCGCGGATTCCCGCCTCGTGTACGAGGGGGCGGTGTCGGCGATCGTCGTGGGGATGAACTATGGAGGCACCCAGCCCGCCGGTCCCATCGCTCGTTACGCACGCGGGCGCGACTACCACGACGTCCTCGTCGACCGACTCAACGCGTTGCTCAGCCGCGTGCGTGACGAGGTGGCCCCCGATGTGCGCGGCAAGCCATATGTGGACACCGGGCCGATCCTCGAGCGCGACCTCGCCCGGCGCGCGGGCCTCGGCTGGTTTGGCAAGAACACGAACCTGATCCACCCCCGCCACGGCTCGTTCTTCTTCCTGGGTGCGCTGCTGCTCGACCTCCCGCTCGCCGCCGATGCACCATTCGCGGAGGATCATTGCGGCACCTGCACCCGCTGCCTGACGGCGTGTCCCACCGACGCCTTCGTGGCGCCCCGGGTGCTGGACGCCACGCGTTGCATCTCCTACCTGACCATTGAGCTGCGGGACGAGATCCCGGCG
>JAEUJL010000489.1 GCA_016794835.1 Gemmatimonadota bacterium
TGGAACAGCTCCGGCATCGTGTACAGCGCCTGGATCGCGGTGATGCCGCCCAGCGAGTGACCGACGAAGACCCGATAGGGGAGCGTGCGATACGTGCGCTCGACCTGCGGGATCAACTCGTCGCGGATGAACGAGAGGAACGCTGGCATGCCGCCGCTCGTCTCGAGGCCGGGCATCGGCTTGCCCTCAAAGCCGACCTTCGTCTGAGTGGGGGTCATGTCGCGCATGCGATCCTTGGTGTTGGGGATCGCGACCACGATCATCTCCGGGACGACATAGGTCCCGTTGACCCCGGTCCCGAGGATCTGGATGAGCCCGGTGACGGAGTGGAAATGCGCATCGCCATCGAGCAGGTAGAGGACCGGGTACCGTTGGGGCGCCGTGGTCGTGTCGCGATAGGACGGCGGCGTGTAGACCAGGTATGGCCGCTGTTCCTTCAGGTGTGCCGACTGGATCGAGTCCACGCGACCGATCGCGATCGCCTGGTCAAAGCGGGATTGGGCCGAACTCGCGACGGGAAAAGCGATGAGTGTCGCGAGGATGCAGGTGCGGAAGGTGGACACGGGGTTCCTGGGTGGGCGCAGGAACATTGTACCGATCGGCGCGCCACGGCACGAGGGCGTCGCCCGGTCGCGCCTGACACCATCAGCCCCGCGGGGCGTACGGAATCTGCAACCGGGTTGCAACCCGCCGCCGTTCGCGTTTGTCCAAGCTTTCGTCCCCATGACCGATTCCCGCGTCCTGCTTCGCGAGCACCTCGGTGCTGACTACCGCATCGAGCGTGAGCTGAGCGGTGGCGGGATGTCGCAGGTGGTCCTGGCCACCGACCTGCGACACCAGCGGCGCGTGGTGGTGAAGCTCCTTCCGGCCGGGCTGACCGCGGCGATCTCGGCGGAGCGCTTTGAGCGGGAAATCCTCATGAGCGCGGCGCTCCAGCATCCCAACATCGTCCCGGTGCTCTCCTCCGGGCGGATGCAGGGGGTCCCGTACTTCATCATGCCGTTCATCGAGGGGGAATCCGTCCGTGCCCGCGTGCGGCGTGGCCCGATGTCGGTGCGCGAGACGGTGAACGTGCTCAAGGACGTCTCGCGCGCGCTGGTGTTCGCCCATGCCCAGGGGGTGGTCCACCGCGACATCAAGCCGGACAACGTGCTGCTCTCCACGGGGGCCGGCGCCGCGGTCGTCACCGACTTTGGCGTGGCGAAGGCGCTCACCGCCTCACGCCACGGCGCGAGCGCGGGGCCGCACGCTCCCGGAATGACCGGGGCCGGGATGACGATCGGGACCCCGGCCTACATGGCCCCCGAGCAGGCGGCGGCGGACCCGTCGGTGGACCACCGGGCCGACCTGTACGCGTTAGGCATCCTCGGGTACGAGATGCTCGCCGGCGCCCCGCCGTTCCACGGACGGACGCCCCAGGAGCTGCTGGCTGCCCAGATGACCGAGGCCCCCGCGCCGCTCTACACCCGCCGGTACGACGTGCCGCGGGCGTTGAATGCACTGCTGATGCGGTGCCTGGAGAAGCAGCCGTCGCGCCGGCCGGAGTCCGCGTCGGCGCTCCTGCGGCTCCTCGAAGACCCCGAGGTCGTCAGCGGGGCGTTTGCCGCAGCGGTGCCGACGCGGGCCAGGCGTTGGCGCCCGGTGGGGATCGGTGCGGCGGCGCTGCTTGCCACCGTCGCGGCCGCCTGGTGGTCCCGCTCGGGCGCCGGAGCGGCGGCGGGGACGCCGGCGGCGGTCGCGCTGGACACGACCAGCATGTCGGTCGCGGTCGTGCCGCTGCAGGTCGTTGGGGACGATGAACGGACGCGCGGCGTCGCGGCGGCATTGCCACCGATCCTCGCCCAGGCGCTGTCGCAACTGCCACGGGTGCGCGTGGTGTCCGACGCGTCGGTTCGGACGCTGCGCGATTCCGTCCTGGCCAGCCCCGTGGTTGGGCGCCGACTGGGGGTCACGCACCTCCTCGAGGGCAGCGTGCAGGGTGAGCGCGACCAGGTGCGGATGACCGTGCGCCTCGTGCGCGCCGCGAGCGACTCCACGGAGTGGAGTGCCATCCTCACCGGGAGCGTGGACAGCGTCTTCGCCTTCCAGGATCGCGTCGCGCGTGTCCTCCGCGACGGGATCGCGCCGCTCCGCCCGGCCCCGCGCCCCTGATCATCGGGTCGCGCGCACCGCGCGGCCTGGGGTCACGCGGTGGCGGCGTGTCGTGACCTGCGGGGGCCTCGGCACGGGTCGCGCAGGTGGTCGGGGGCCGGTAGCTTGCCGCGCCAGAATCACGGAGGGGAGATGCGTCGTCGTGCCGTCGGACATTTCGTCGCGGTCCTTGCGCTGGTCGCGTGTGGGGATGATCCCACCTCCTCCAGCGCCAAGCCGGCGACCATCGCGGCCACGAGCCAGGCGCCGAGTGCCGTTGTTGGCCTGGCGCTGACCCCCGCGCCGACCTTCCATGTGCTCGGCACCAATGGCCAGCCCCTGGTCGGGGTCGCGGTCGCAGTGTCGGTCGCCGAAGGTGGCGGGACGCTCATCGCTGCGCCCACGCGCACTGCCGCCGGGGGGACCTCCGTCGGGCAGTGGATCCTCGGCACCCGCGCCGGCCGCAACGTGGTCCAGGTGAAGGTGGAAGGCCTCGCGCCGCTGCTGATCGTCGCGATGGGGGTCGCGGGTCCTCCGACGCAGATCCTCAATGTCTCGGGCAATGGCAAGCGCGCGTTAGCCGGCACGAGTTTGGCCGAGCCGCTGGTGCTGCAGGTGGCAGACCAGTTTGGCAATCCGGTGCCGGGCGAGCGCGTGAACCTCACGTTGGACGCGGCGGGCGCCACCTTGCTTCCCGCCCAGGTCACGTCCGACGCAGAGGGGGCGACGTCGCCCGCGGTGTGGCGGCTGGGTCTCAAGAAGCGAAACATCACCGGGCGCGCGGTGCTCGCCTCCAATCCCGCGGTGTCCACGCCACTGCGCGCGGAATTCCAGTCTGACTACCACATCGAGGTCCGGTTCTCCGGGACGCCCAGTGATGCGATCCGCCAGGCCTTCGAGACGGCGGCAGACCGGATCGCTGGCGTGATCGTCGGTGACGTCGCCGAGCAGTTCCTCTCCAACTTTGACCCGTCGCGCTGTGGGGGACCGGCAGGACCCATCACCGAGACGATCGACGATGTGGTGATCTACGCCGAGGTCAGCGAGATCGACGGCCCTGGCAAGGTCCTCGGCCGGGCCGGGCCGTGCGTGACCCGCTCCACCTCCCGTCACACCGCCGTGGGGCTGATGCAGTTCGATGTCGCCGATGCCCAGAACCTGGTGGCGTCCGGGCGGTTCGAGGCCGTCGTGATACACGAGATGCTGCACGTGATTGGGGTCGGCTCGCTCTGGCGCGCGAAGAACCTCGTCGAGGGGGACGTTGCCGTGGATCCGCGCTTCATTGGCACCCGCGGCACCGAAGGGTGTGTGGCCAGCGGCTTCACCACCGCCTGTGGGGTGGGCAGCGTCCCGGTGGAGAACTCGGG
>JAEUJL010000499.1 GCA_016794835.1 Gemmatimonadota bacterium
AGGTGCAGGTCGTAGACGAGGGGATTCCCGTTCTTGCGAGCCAGCCCGAGCGCCTCGTTGAGCGCTTCGGTGGACTTCACGGTCAGGCGATCGGGATTGATCATGAGATGAGGTGTGTCGTTGGGCTCCTCAAAGGCACGACCGGTGCCCGTGAACGCCTGCCCCGATGGCGGACTTCCTGTCCGGTATCGGCCGCATGGGCTGTCATGCTGGCCGGACCGACTGAAAAAGGCAACGGTTCGAAACCCGAACCTCGGATCTCGAACCGTTGCATATCATTCGCGCCGCGATGCCTAGCGCATCACCGTCATCCGCCTGACGATCGGCCGACCATCGACTTCCAGTCGGTACAGGTAGATCCCGGAGGCGGCTTGCCGTCCGGTCCCCTGATGCGTGCCGTCCCACCAGGCCGTGTATTGGCCACACGTAAGCTGCACGTCCCGCACTTGTTCCCCCCCGGCCCCCCCACTGCTCGACGACTGCAACGCCGGAACTGCGACGAGCTGCGCGAGCATGTTGTAGATCCGCAGTGTCACCCGATACCGCTTTCCGGCATCCTGACTGCAGTCTGGCGCCGCGCCAATCGAGAACGGGATCGTCGTCTCGCGCTGCACCGGATTCGGGTAGTTCTGCCCCAGGGTGGACCCTGAAGCTGCATCAACTGCACTGCGTTGGGTGGACTGGGCCCCCGTCAGGCGGGGAACCAGCGTCAGGCAGGCAAGCATCACACCGCGCATTGCCCACCGTCTGTTCATTTGTGTCTCCGATCTGACAAAAGAGTTGAGTGCGTATTGCTCCGGTTTGCCGTGAATGATTGACCTGCACCGCCAACCTAGGACTCGCGTCCGTCGGTTGTCAAGAAAGGCCGCCACGACTGCCAAGTACCCTACCTTCCCCGCGCCGTTCCGTGATGCGTTCCCGATCACAATACTCGAGAAAGGGCATCAGGTACTTGCGTGAGACCCCAAGAATTCCCCTCAGGGTTGCCGGGGTTTCCGCTTCCGCCGATCCCCTCAAGTGGGCAACGAGACCCTCGGTCATTTCGTTGACCACCTCAGTGGTGAAGTACCGATCGGGCTCCACCGCCACCAGCTGACCGGAACGCTCAAGGAAGCGGAGCACGGGAGGCAACGGTGCACCCACCCACTCCGCTCCAAGCTCGGCAACCGACGGAGGTTCGCGGCCGGCCGTCCGGAGCCGGTCGGTGACCCAGGCGGCCGCCTCCTCCTGACCGGCGTCAAGCCGGGGGGTCCAGTCGGGCGGGGCGAGGGCCGGGCCCCGAAAGACCAGCCGGCCGGCGCTGACCAGCCGCTCAGCGGCCAGCTCCAGCAAGGGGATGTTCGTTCGGAGCTGCGACCAGCTCGACGGTGGTGCCCCGGGTTCCGTACTACGTGAGCTGAGATACGCAAGCACTTGTCCTGCAACAGCTTCCTCGTAGTCGTGCAGAATCTCCCTCGCGAACACCCGCTCACGGAACTGCACATACGGCGACGCCAGACCGGCGACTTCCGGCGGTCGGCACCCAACACGGATCGGGATCTCGCGCAGCCCCACCCCGGTGTCGCCAGCGTCGCGGACGAGCTGCGCGAGGCGCGCGGCTGGATCCGCATCCCAGCCCCCCGCTGGGCGCCGCCGAGCACGTCCGGGCGACGGGTCAATCACGATCCCGCCGCCGACGGTGGCCAGCGGCTGTGACCGTCGGAGGACGAAGCGGTCGCCGGCGCGCAGGACCACGGGTTCCTCGGTGACGACGCGCGCCGACTGGGCGCCGGGCCTGACGACGACCCGCGCGGAGACTTCCGCGGTGCCGACGTGCAGCCGCAGCCACTCCCGGGGCCGGAATGCGGCGGCTGAGTCGACCAGGGTGACCTCCGCGTGGAAATGCGTGGTCGCGGCCCAGGGGGCTGGGGTGACGAGGGTCATCCCGCGGTGGACCTGGTCGAGCTCGACCCCGGTCAGCGCGACGGCGAGCCGTGTCCCCGGCCCGGCAACGTCCGCAGCCGCGCCGTGCACCTGGATGCCTCGCACCCTCACGGGCAGGTCGCCGGGGAAGAGCCGCAGGTCAGCCCCCACCCGCACCGCGCCGGACCATGAGGTGCCAGTGACGACGGTTCCGGTGCCTCGGACAGTGAAGACGCGATCGATGGGGAGCCGGAAGAGGTCATCGCCCTGCCGCGCCGCCGCGGAGGAGAGGGCCGTGGCGAGGGCACCGCGCAGGGCGTCCAGGCCCACACCGGTCCGGGCGGACACCGGCAGTATCGGGGCCCCGTCGTATGGGGTCTCCGCGAGGAGGGTTCGCACGTCCTCCCCCACCAGCTCGAGCCAATCCGGCTCGGCAAGCTCCGCCTTGGTCAGGGCCACGACGAGCGACCGGACCTCGAGCAGCCGGAGGATGGCGAGGTGCTCGCGCGTCTGCGGCATGACCCCCTCGTCCGCCGCGATGACGAGGAGGCCGACGTCGACGCCGGTGGCACCGGCGACCATCGTGCGGATGAACCCCTCGTGCCCGGGAACGTCGACCAGCCCGACGCGACCGAGCACCGGCAGGTCGAGCGGGGCAAAGCCCAGCTCGATGGTGATGCCGCGACGCTGCTCCTCGGGCAGTCGATCCGTGTTCACCCCGGTGAGCGCGCGGACCAGGGTGGTCTTGCCGTGATCGATGTGCCCCGCGGTGCCGACGATCATGGGCGCCCCACAAAGCGCTCCGCCC
>JAEUJL010000369.1 GCA_016794835.1 Gemmatimonadota bacterium
ACCGCTCGCGCATCACCCTTCGGGAGCCCCCGGGGCGCGCAGAGCCGCCCCCTCAACCCCTTCGCGTGAGGCGCGTTATCCGCGGAGGAGGAGCGCGAGGTACACGACATACGACGCCAGTAGCAGCCCCCCGTCCAGGCGGCCCAACTCCATCCGCCGCCGCATCAGGGGCAGCAGCGCAAACGACGTCCCGAGCATCCACCAGACGTCGGACCGAAGCGCCTCGGGAGGGACGGCAATCGGGGTCACCAGGGCCGTCGTCCCCAGGATCGCCAGCACATTGAAGATGTTCGAGCCGATCAGGTTGCCGACCGCCACGTCGGTCTGCCCGCGTCGCGCCGCGATCAGCGACGCCGCCAGCTCCGGGGAACTCGTCCCCGCCGCCACGATCGTCAACCCGATCACCCGCTCCGACATCCCGAGGGTGCGGGCCACCGCCACCGCGCCGTCCACCAGCCAGCTCCCGCCGACCACCAGGAGCGCGATCCCCACGGCGAGGAGCCCGACGGAGAGCCCCACTTCGCGCCACCGCTGGGGCAGGCCACGGTCCTCGGCCATCGCCTCGAACTGCGCCGCCTCGTCCGCACGCATCTCCTCCCGCGAGAGGCGAATCGCAAACCAGGTGAACAGCACCAGCGCCGCCAGGAAGGTGAGCCCTTCCAGCCGGTCGATCACGAGGTCCCGCATGAACATCACCCCGATCCACGACGCCGCGAACATGAAGGGCCACTCGATCTTCACGACCGATCCCCGCACCGGCAGGGGAATCACCAGCGCGGTGATCGCCAGGATCCCCACGATGTTGAACATGTTGGACCCAACGACGTTGCCCACCGCGATCGCTGGTGAGCCGTCCCGCGCCGCGAGCAACGACACCACCAGCTCGGGGAGCGACGTGCCCATCGCGACCACCGTCAGGCCGATCACCGCCGGCGTCAGCCCCGCAATGCGTGCCAGGGTGGTCGCCCCGCGCACGAGCAACTCGCCGCCCACGGCGAGGGCCGCAAGACCGGCAATGATCAACAGCGACGCCATCGGAGTGCTCATTCCGGCAATCTAGGTCGACGACGGGCCGACTGGGACGCAGATTCTCCCGAAACCACGCCAGGACACATGATGCCGCGCCGGACTCTCTTCGCCATAGGGCTCGCCCTCGCCTGCTCTGCCCCGCCCTCCGAGGGCGCACTCGACGTGGTGATCCGGAACGCACGGGTGATCGACGGCACCGGGTCGCCCTGGTATCGCGCCGACGTCGGGATCCGTGGCGACGAGATCGTGGCCATCGGCGACCTCTCGGCGCGCGCCGCCACCCGCACCATCGACGCCGCGGACCGCGTGGTCACCCCGGGGTTCATCGACCTCATGGGCACGTCGACCCGTCCGCTGCTCACCGAGCCCAGTGCCGCCTGGTCCCGGCTCGCCCAGGGGATCACCACCATGATGGTTGGCGAGGGAAGCTCCGAGGCACCGCAGTCGCCGGCCACCCTCGGTGACGGTGCGACGCTGCCGGACGGGTCGCGGGCGAGCTGGCGCACCTTCGGGGAATACTTCGCGCTGCTGGAAAAGGCCGGGGTTCCGATGAACGTCGTGCACAACGTCGGGGCGGCCCAGGTGCGCGAAGTCGCGATGGGCGTCGAGGACCGCGCCCCCGCGCCCGACGAGATGACGCGCATGAAGGCGATGGTGGACAGTGCCATGCGGGACGGCGCCGTCGGCATCTCCACCGCCCTCATCTACCCCCCGGGCGCGTATGCGACGACCGAGGAGCTGATCGAGTTGAGCAAGGTCGCCGCCGCCCGCGGCGGGGTGTACTTCTCGCACATGCGCAACGAAAGCGTGGACTTGCTCACCTCGATCCGCGAGGTGATTCGAATCGCGGAAGAGGCGAAGATCCCGGCCCACGTTTACCACCTCAAGGCCGCCGGCCAGGAGAACTGGCCCCTCATCCCGCAGGCGATCCAGCTGATCGCCGACGCGCGCGCGCGGGGGCTCGACGTCACCGCGGACATCTATCCCTACATCAGGAATGGCATCGGGCTCGGCTCCTTCCTGCACCCGAGACACTACGCCAAGGGGGACTCCGCCTTCGTCCCCACCCTCGCCGACCCCGCCGTGCGCCGCGCGCTGCGGCAGGAAGTGGAGACCACACGCGACTGGGAGAACTGGTACCGGCACGTCGGGATGAACTGGGACAACGTGCTGATCACGGGCGCCGGCCCCAAGGTGGACCAGTCGTACGTCGGGCTCTCGGTGCGCGGCGTTGCGAAGGCCCGCGGCATCGACGAATGGGACGCGTTCTTTGACCTCGTGCTCAACGGCCCGGTGGATGTCGCGCCACAAAGCATGAACGAGGAGCAGAAGCACCAGGCCCTGCGCGCCCCGTTTGTCGCCAACGAGGTGGACTCCCCCCTCGCCGATCCGGCCACGACGAAGAGCGCCCACCCGCGTGCCTTCGGCGCCTTCCCGCGACTCATCGCCAAGTACGTCCGCGAGGACAAGGTCCTGCCCCTCGAGCAGGCGGTGCAACGCATGACGGCGCTCCCCGCGAACATCCTGCGCCTGCGCGACCGGGGCCGCCTCGCCCCGGGGATGAAGGCCGACCTCCTGGTCTTCCACCCGGATTCGATCCAGGACCGCGCGACGTTCGAGAAGCCGCTCCAGTACGCCACCGGGATCGACTACATGTTCGTCAACGGCACGGCGCTGATCGACAACGGCACGCGCACCACCGCCCGGGCCGGCCGGGTCCTTCGCCACGGGCGCTAGCCCGGCGATATTGCCCGTGCCACCGCCAGTCTCACGATTCGACCGCCCGACCCGACGACGATGCCCGACCCACAGCCCGCCCCTCTGATCGGCATCATCATGGGGAGCAAGTCCGACCTCGAGCACATGCAGCACGCGGCGGCGATGCTCGATGAGCTCCAGGTGCCGTACGAGATGCGCGTCGTCTCGGCGCACCGCACCCCGGACTGGATGTTCGAGTACGCCAGCACCGCGGCGACCCGCGGCCTCAAGGTGATCATCGCCGGGGCTGGCGGCGCCGCGCACCTCCCCGGGATGGTCGCCGCGAAGACCGTGGTCCCGGTCCTCGGGGTCCCCATCCCGGCGACCGTCCTCAATGGGCAGGACGCCCTGCTGTCCATCGTCCAGATGCCCGCCGGCGTGCCGGTGGGGACGCTGGCGATCGGCAAGCCGGGGGCGATCAACGCGGCGATCCTCGCCTCCGAGATCGTCGGCAACGAGCGTCCCGACGTGCGGGCGCGCCTGGTCGCCTGGCGCACGTCGCGACGCGACGAGGTCCTCGGCCAGTCCCTCCCATGAGCGCGATCCTGCCCGGGTCCACCATCGGGATCCTCGGTGGGGGCCAGCTCGGCCGCATGACCGGGATGGCCGCCCGCTCGTTAGGCTACGACGTGCACGTCCTCGATCCCGACCCGCATTGCTCCGCCCGGGCGGTGGCCAGTCGCGTGATCACGGCGCGGTTTGACGATGCGGACGCGGCGGCCGACCTCGCCCGCGAGTGCGATGTGGTCACCCTCGAGATCGAGCAGATCGCCCGCCCCGCCCTGGAGGCGGTCGCGACCCATGCGCCGCTCCGCCCGCGCGCGGAAGCGGTCTTCACGATCCAGGACCGGATCCGCCAGCGCACCTGGCTGGACCAGCACGGGTTCCCCGTGGGGCCGTTCCGGGCCGTCTCGACCGCCGAGGAGTGTGCGGCGGCGGTGGCCGCGCTGGGGCCGTCGATCTGCAAGGCCCCGATGGGCGGGTACGACGGTCGCGGCCAGGTGCGGGTGAAGACCCCTGACGAGGCCCACGCCGCCTGGCACACGTTAGGCAGCGGCCGGGTGATCGTGGAACAGTTCCTGTCGCTCGATCTCGAGCTGTCCGTCCTCGTCGCGCGCCGCGAGGATGGGGCCTGCGTCACCTATCCCCCCGCCGTCAACCACCATGTCGACGGGGTGCTCGACTGGTCGATCTGCCCCGGCCCGCTCCCCGAGCCCCTTGTGCAGCACGCCCGCCAGGTGGGGCATGCGATCGCCGAGACGATGGGCGTCGTCGGGCTGATCGCCTGCGAGCTGTTCCTCACGACCGACGGGCGCCTGCTGGTCAACGAGCTCGCCCCGCGGCCACACAACACCTACCATCACTCCGAGCGGGGCACCTCCACGAGCCAGTTCGAGCAACTGGTCCGTGCGGTCTGTGGCCTGCCACTCGGCGAGGTGCGCTCCATCGCCCCGGCCGCCATCGCGAACTTGTTAGGCGACCTGTGGGAGGGGATCACGCCGGATGTGAGCGGCGCGCTCGCCGTGCCGGACGTGCGACTCCACCTGTACGGCAAGACCTCCGCCCGGCCCGGCCGGAAGATGGGGCACCTCTCGGCCGTCGCCGACAGCACGGACGTGGCGCTGGCGCACGTCCTGGAGGCCCGGCGTCGCTTCTCCCGGCAGGACTAACGACCAACCGGCAGGACGGCCCGCGCGCTACGCGCGGGCGGCGGCGACCTGTCGCGAGAGACCGCCAAAGCGGCGATCGCGCGCGCGGAAATCCTCGACGGCGGCGTCAAAGTCCGCCGTGCTGAACTCCGGCCACATCCGCCGGGAGAAATACAGCTCGGCGTAGGCGCACTCCCACAGGAGGAAGTCGCTCAGCCGTTGTTCGCCGCCCGTGCGAATGAGGAGGTCCACGTCCCCGGCACTGCCATCATCGTGGTTGACGCTCGCCAGGAGGGTGGCGAAGTCCTCGCGGGTCATGGACACGCCAGGCGGCACGGATGCCGCCGCCCGGACCATCGTGTCGCGCGCGGAGTAGTCCACGGCGAGGCGCAGGTGCAGCGATTGGCACTCGCGCGTCGCCTCCTCGGCCGCGTCGATGGAGCGGCGGAGTTCCGGCGACAGGCGATCCCGACGGCCCACGACGCTGATGCGGATGTCATTCTCCTGGCACTTGGGCGTCTCGGCGGCCAGGTGGCGGCGGAAGAGGCGCATCAGGGCATCAACTTCGTCCTGCGGGCGGCTCCAGTTGTCCGAAGAGAACGCGTAGAGGGTGAGCACGCGGATCTGCGAACGCCGCGCGTGCTCGACCATCTGGCGCACCGTCCTGGCGCCGGCGATGTGTCCCGCCGTGCGCGGACGCCCGCGCTGGTTGGCCCACCGGCCGTTGCCGTCCATGATCATGGCGACATGGCGGGGGAACTGGCGCGGATCGTGGCCCGCATGTGGGTGCGGGGTCACGCGCGGGCCTCCCGGGTCGCCTTGATGATCGCTTCCATGTGTTCGAGATATCGTTCGAGGGCAGCACGCCCGGTCGCCGTGAGGGCGAACGCCGTTCGTGGCACCCGTCCCTCAAAAGACTTTGTGCAGCTGATGTAGCCGGCCTCCTCGAGCTTCCTGGCATGGACGCTGAGGTTGCCGTCCGTCGTCGCCAGGACCCCCTTGAGGTCGTTGAACGACATCTCGGCGTGCACCGCCAGGGCGCTGACGATCCCCAGCCGGATCCGTTCGTGGATGAGACGATCCAGCTCGGCTGCGGTCGCGCCCGAGCTCCCCTCCGGGCCCTGGGACGCGGGGACCGGTGGCTCCGCCACGCGGGCAGCACCCAGGCGCCTAGCCACCGTACCTCCGGGAAATCAGGAGCCCGAAGCCGAGGTGCAGCCCCCCGAACCCCAGGGCCATCAGGGCGCTGAGGAGTTCCGCGCGGCTCGCCTCGGTCCACGCCGTCGCGAGGGCCACCGGTGCGGCCAGGGCAAGGGCCCCCATCGCCATGAAGCTCGCCCCCATGACGGGAATGATCGGGGTGGAGAGCGCGCCGCCGGCCATGACGGCCGCGCCGTACATGATCAGCCAGACCCCGGGGAGGGCGACAAACCACCCCGCGCGCAGGGCGACCGCAGTGAAGACCGCGCCGGCCACGAGTGAGGGGAAGAAGGCCAGGGCGAGCTTGCGGGCCAAGGCCGCGGAGACCGCGGTGTCCGTCGCACGCGCCTTTCGCCAGGTCGCGATCGCCGACTGTGCGAAGGCCAGGGCGGCCGCGGCGATCCAGCTGATGATCCACCGGGGCGAGCTCAGCTCATGGCCCGCGATGGAATAGGCGAAGAGGGCGATGATCCCCGACCCCACGATCCCCTTTCCCGAGAGCGCCGTGAAGGTCCCGGCGCTTTCCATGGTTTCCCGGATGAACCGGAGGTTGTCGAAGGCGCGATCCGAGAGCCGTGGGGGTGGCTCGTCGCGTTCCAGGCGGAGGGGCGGCTTGGCGCTCATGCGGGAGGCAGGATAGCCATCCAGCGGCGCTCCTGTCAAGTACTTTACGTTACAGAGCCGGGCGGCCGGAACTGGACGGGTCTTGCCCGGAAAGGCGAAGGGGCGCCAGACGGACCGCTGCCGTCGGCGCCCCCTCCCCCCCCGATGCGGGGCCCTACATCGCCGCGCGGTTCCCCAGGACCTTGCGCGCTTCCTCGATGCGCAGGTCGAGCTCCTTTCGGAGCACGGCGTACCGCGTGATCGCATCGCGCCCGATCTTCTGGTCCGACTGCATGGTCATCGAGTACAGGTACTGGATGTGGGCCTGCAGTTCGGGCTTGGAGTACCGGATGGCCGGCGTCACAATCTTCGCCCGCAGTTCCTCGAGCATCTTGAGCGTGTCCGCCGCGGTCGTCGCGCCGCGGAGCCGGGTGCGTCCTTCCTCGATGGCGGCCGCGAGCTGGTTCACCTCGGTGACCATGTCGCGCACCTTGAGGTTGTGTTGCAGCTGCTCGCGCAGCGCCACGAGGGTGACGCCATCGCGGGCGATGCGCGGGTCCATGCGGACCACCAGCGGTTGCGAGAGCGTCTGCCCCCCGGCGGTGAGCTTCACGGTGTACGTCCCGGGGAGGATCATCGGGCCGTTGCGACCGCTGCGACCCGGGTTGGCGTCCCACGGCCCCGCCATCTGCAGGTCCCAGGTAAAGCGATTGTGGCCCGCGGCCTTCGGGAGGCGTGGCGTGCCGGTGATCTCGGTGACCATCCGGCGCATGCTCGGTCCCGTGGTCGCGGTCTCGCCGGAGGCTTCGCTGGTGAAGCTCCGCACGGCCTTCCCCGTGGCATCGAGGATCTCGAGCTTCACCTCACCACTCGCCCCATTCCCCAGCCAGTAGTCGATCTGCGCCCCCATGGGCGGGTACTGCGGATCCGCCGGGTCCGTGCGGTTCCCCTCGATCCCGCCAAACGATCCGGCGTAGCGCTGCCGGTAGGCATCGGTCGGCTTGTAGAGGTACGCCGCCGACGCGAGCAGGTTGTCGCTCACGGCGCGGACGGTCGACAGGTTGTTGAGGATCCAGAACGACCGCCCCTGCGTGCTCATGACCAGGTCGCCGCGGTGCACGCGCATGTCCGTGATCGGCACGGACGGCAGGTTGAGCTGGAACGACTGCCACTTCTTCCCGTTGTCGAACGAGATGAAGATCCCGAACTCGGTGCCGGCGTACAGGAGCCCTTCCCGCTCGGGGTCCTCGCGCACCACGCGCGTGGGATGGTCGCCCGGGATGCCGTTGTCGCCCGGGGTGAGCAAGGTCCACGTCTTGCCGTAGTCGTCCGTGCGATAGATGAACGGACGGAAATCGCCTAACAAGTAGCAGTGGACGGCGTAGTACGCCGAGCCCGCGCGATGCGGCGACGGCTCGATGTTCTGCGTGCGGCACCCGTCCGGCGGCCCCTTGAAGTTGTTGCGCGTGAAGTCGCTCGACGTGGCCACCAGCCCGCGCGGGGTGATGTCGGTCCAGGTGCGGCCGCCGTTGCGCGTCACGTAGAACGGGCCATCGTTCGCCCCCGTCCAGATCACCCCGGGCTCCTTCACGGACTCCCGGATCGCGTAGAGCGTGGAGAAGTACTCCTCACCCGTCACGTCGATCGTGATCGGGCCGCCACTCGCCTCCTGCTGGCGCTCGGGCGGGTTGAGCGTGAGGTCCGGGGAGATGGTCTCCCAGGTGATCCCACCGTCGCGCGTCCGGTGCACGTACTGCGAGCCATAGTACACCGTGTTCGGCTCCCAGCGCCCCACTTCCATCGGTGACACGCGCTGGAAGCGGAGGTCGAGGTCCTTCCCCGGATTGCCGTAGAGGGACTGCCCGCCGTTCCAGTACGGCTGCTCCTGGCCGCTGCGCAGGCTCATGCGGGAGAACTGGCCCTTGCACGCCCCGTACACCGTGTCGGGGTTGGTCCGGTGCGGCATGATCGGCCCCGTCTCGCAGCCCGGCCCCTGCATCCACTCCTGCATTGGGGAGTCCGGGCGCCCGCTGGTCAGCGGGAGGCTCGGCACGATCAACGTTGAGTTGTCCTGCTGCGCGCCGTACAGGCGATACGGGAACTGGTTGTCCACCTCGACCTGGTAGATCTCGGCCGTCGGCTGGTTGTAGAGCGTCGACCAGGTGCGCCCGCCGTCGATCGTGACGTTCGCCCCGCCGTCGTTGGTCTGGACCATGTAGTCCGGCATGTCCGGGTTGATCCAGAGATCGTGGTTGTCGCCGTGCGGCACGCTCTGCGAACGCCACGTCTTGCCGTTGTCGATGCTCTTGTAGAAGCCTTCGCTGTACGTCCACAGGGTGTTCGGGTCACGCGGGTGCACCGTGATCCCGGTGTAGTAGAACGGCCGCGTGAGCATCGGCCCAAAGTTGCTGAGCAGGGTCCAGCTCTCGCCCTGGTTGTCCGACCGGTAGACGCCGCTGCCCGGCTTGGCTTCGATGATGGCCCACACCGAATTCGGCGACGCGGGGCTCACCGCGAGGTTGCTCTTCCCGAACAACTCCGACGGCAGCCCGCCGCCCAGCTTCTTCCAGGTGTTGCCGCCATCTGTCGACTTGTAGATCCCACCCTCGCGCGCCCCGGAGATGATCGTCCACGGCTTACGCTCGGCGCGCCACATGGAGGCGTAGATCACGCTGGGGTTCCCCGGCATGATCTCCACGTCCACCGCGCCGGTGGAGTCGGAGACGAAGAGCACCTTCGACCAGCTCTTGCCGCCATCGGTCGTGCGATACACGCCGCGATCCGCGGTGGGCTTGAACGGGTTGCCGATCGCCGCGACGAAGGCGATGTCCGGGTTGGACGGGTGGATCTCGACGCCACCGATGTTCCCGACCGTGGCCAGCCCCACATGGGCCCAGGTCGCCCCCGCGTCCGTCGACTTCCAGATGCCGCGCCCGATCGCCACGTTCGAGCGATAGCCGTCCGACCCCGTCCCGGCATAAACCACGTTCGGGTCCGAGTTGGCCACGTCGATGTCGCCCATCGACGCCACGTTGAAGAACTTGTCGGAGACGTTGAACCAGGTCTGTCCCGCGTTCGTGGTCTTCCAGACGCCGCCGCCCGTGGACCCCATGTAGAAGGTCAGCGGCTGCTGCGGCACACCCGTCGCCGTCGTCACCCGGCCACCGCGAGCCGGACCGACGTTCCGATACCGAAGACCAGCGAAGGCCGTGGCCGGAACGTCGCGCGTGAGGGTCGGCGCGGTGTTGCGCACCGGACGGACCTGGGCGGCCACCGGCAGGGCGGCCGCGAGGGCAAGGACAATCGTGCGTGTCGGGCGAATCATGGGAGGGATGGAGGCTGGAGGCCTGGCGTGCCACCACGTACAACGCAAAGGCGCGGGCCGCCGCTGTGGCACCCGCGCCTGCAATCTGCGCCCCTGCGCGGGACCGAGCCAGAGCCGCGTCCTTTCCCTGGGCGTCGCCACACATGCCGTGTGCGTTGACGTACACCGGGCTCGCGGCCGACGGGCGGACCTTCGTGCCGGCACGCGTCTCGCACGCACAACCTGCTTCCCGCCGGCAAGGAATCATCAGGATTTCTTCCTGGCCGCGGCGATGCGGGGATGCCCGCGTCATCCCGGGCGGCGTGACACACTCGCCCCGCGGCGTCAGGCACTATCTTCTCCGCGCCCCCTGCACCCCTCCCCATGCTCCGACGCCCGACCGGCCTGATCCTCACCCTCCTGCTCGCGGCCAGCGCGGCGGAGGCGCAGTCCCACTACGAGTCCCGCAACCGCTGGGCGCGGCTCTGCGAGATGCGTCGCGAAAAGTTCGACCGGATCCTCCCCGAGGCGATGCGCGAGAACGGCATCGACATGTGGATCGTGGCGATGAAGGAGGGCAACTATGAACCCCTCTGGCAGATGCTCGGCCGGGGATACGTCGGGACGATCGGCTACTACATCTTCACCGACCGCGGCGGCGACCGGATCGAGCGTGCGGCCATCGGGATCACGGACCACAACCGCGCGGCCTGCGGCGCCTACGACATCGACTCACCCAGCGTAGGGCTTGCCGAGTTTGTCACCACGCGCAACCCGAAGCGGATCGGGCTGAACATGTCGGAGGAGATGGGGATGGCCGACGGGCTCACCCATACCCTCCATGCGCATATCGTCCGGGAGCTGGGCCCGTCCCTGTCCACGCGCCTCGTCTCGGCGGAGAAGATGGTCAGCGACTTCAGCTCACGACGCGTGGCCAGCGAGATCGTGGCGTTCGGGGACGCCACGGAGATCGGCCGCCAGATCGCCGAGCGGGCGCTGTCCAACGAGGTCATCACCCCCGGGGTGACCACCCTCGCCGACGTGGCCTGGTGGATCCAGGAGCAGATGCTCACACGCGGGCTCGGGGCGTCCTTCGAGGTGCCGAGCATCTACGTGACCGGCCCGAACGGGATCGAGGCGACCTCCAATGATCGCATCATCCAGCGCGGCGACATCCTGATGATCGACTTCGGCGTCGGCTACCTCAACATGTGGACCGACCAGAAGCGCATCGCGTATGTGCTCAAGCCCGGTGAGGTGGCGCTCCCCGCGAGCATCCAGCGCGCCTTCGACCAGGCGCTCAAGGTGCGCGAGGTGATCCGCAAGACCGCCCGGGCGGGCAAGACGGCCAAGGCGATGATGGACGACGTGAATGCCGCCATTGTCGCCGCCGGATTCACCGCCATGCGCGGCTTCAACCAGGTGCGGGAAGACAGCAGCACCGAGTTCATCCTTGGCTGCCACTCGGTCGGCGACTGGGGCCACGGGATCGGCCCGTCGATGGCCTTCTTCAACCCCGGGCGCCTCAACTACGAGATCCGCCCGAGCAACCTGTTCTCCATTGAGCTGTTCGCCTACACCCCCATCCCGGAGTGGGGGGGAAAGAAGTTGCGCATCCCGCTGGAAGACGATGCGATCGTGACGACGCGAGGCGTCGAGTGGCTGTCACCGAT
>JAEUJL010000590.1 GCA_016794835.1 Gemmatimonadota bacterium
GCAAGCGCGGGGCGCAGGGACCGTGAGCCGCCCCCTCAAGACGGGCGGCACCATCGAGACCGCGGCGGTGAGCCACCAGGGGGTGCTCACGCTCCTCACGCAGCCCGCCGCCACGAACAGCTGGGCCATGGACGTGGACCGCTGCGGCAACGTGCTCACGCTGGAGCAGTTGGTCACCGGCACCTTCCGCTCGCTCCTCTGGCTGCGCACCACCTGCGATCCGTGAGGGTTGCTGAGCGGCCGTGGCGCGCCGTGATGCGCGCGCACCAGATTGATGGCCGAAATTCCCGCCATCCCGGCATCCCATGCGCACGCGCCTGCCTCGCATCGCCTGCCACGCCATCGTCGTGGCGATCCTGCTGCATCCCCTCGCGCTGCGCGCTCAACGCGTGGCGGCCACGGTACCGCGTGACACGATCGCCGCCAGGCTGCGTGACCTCGAGGGGATTCACACCCCCGAGGGGATCGAGGAGGTCGAGCAACTCGACGTCAACGGCAGCAAGCAGTGGATCTCGATCCGCGGCCTCAATCGAGCGAATCCCGTGCTGTTCGTCCTGCATGGCGGGCCCGGCAGCGCGTTGATGGGGATGATGTGGTCCTACCAGAAGCCCTGGGAGGATTTCTTCACCGTCGTGAACTGGGACCAGCGCGGCGTGGGCAAGAGCTTCTCGGCCGCCGACTCGGGACGGCTCAGCGCGACGCTCAATCCCGAGCAGCTCGCCGAGGACGCGGCGGTGGTGGCACAGCACATTCGCCGGAAGCTCGGGGCCCGCAAGATGGTGGTGATGGGCTTCTCGTACGGCACGTCGATCGGCACGCGGCTCGTCCAGAAGCACCCCGAGTGGTTCTCGGCCTATGTCGGCGTGGGCCAGATGAGCAATGAGAACAACGAGAAGATCATCTACGACGAGGTCGTGAAACGCGCGCGCGCCCGCAACGATACCGCGGTGATGCGCCAGCTGGATTCGATCGCGCCGTATCCCCCGACCGACCGGCCGCCGAACTATCGCGAGATGAACATGATCCGCCGGTACACGGCGCTCTACGATGGCAACTGGTACGGCAAGAAGAACCTGAGCCTGTACTATGCGCTGCCGGCGTGGGGGCCGGACTACACCCTGGAGGAAGCGGCGAACGTGGGGCCGGCGATGGGGTGGATGGGCCGCAACCTGGTCGACGGGCGGAACGGCGAGCGTCCCCGGATCAACGATCGCTTCGAGATCCCGGTCGTCATCCTTGGCGGGCGGTACGACCTGATGACGACGTACGCGGGCGCCCGCGGGTGGTTCGAGAAGGTCACGGCGCCGAAGAAGGAGTTCATCACCTTCGAGCGGAGCGCGCACTTCCTCATGTTCGAGGAGCCCGGCCGGTTCCTGATGACGCTGGTGAACACGATCCTCCCGCTCGCGGGGGCGGGACCGACGTTCGAGCGTCGTTAGGTCGACGGCGTCGGGGCGGACGTCGCAGGCCGCCCGATCCAGGGCATCACGAGCCTGCGACGGCGGGGAGGTGCGGTGGGTCGCGGTACACTACTGGCGCCGCTTCCTCCCTTCCTCACCCGGCCGGTACTCCCGCTCCAGGTTCGCCCGGATCTCCTCCATCGTGAACCAGGCCGGCTTGAACTCGCCCCGGGCGAAGAGCGGCGCCTGGTCGAGGAAGTGTGGCGACGCGGGGTCGCCGCTCTGGCCGAAGGGCGTGATCGTGCGTGCGCGAACGCGCGGCCCGAACTCCACCACCGCGACGAACGCCGATCCCGCGACGTCGTACTCGCGTCGGGTCGTGCCCGGCTGTGGCCCGACGGTGAAGATCGACCCGGTCCACTGCGCGGGGCCCGATGGGAGGGGCAACGAAGGGCGGTCGTCCGAGTATGACGTGATGCCGTTCCGCGGGTCGAGGCGCTGGAGGCGCAGCACCTCGCCTAACGGGACCTCGGCGCGCCCGAAGGTGGCGGTGAGCGAGTCCCGCACGCGCTCCAGGGCCGCGACGCGATAGAAGGTCGTTGTGTCCCCTCGCCGGTCGCGCGGCACGGTGAGCGCCTGGTACCGCACGAACCAGAGCGCGGGAACGGAGGTCGCACTCCCGCGGCGATCCCAGGCGCGGAGTGAGTCGATCATCGGGGCCAGGCGCTGCGCACGCGGAGGGTCGACCGCTGCCAGGAACTGATGGTCGACGAACAGGAGCGGGAGATCGCGATCGGCGGCGTAGAAGTACCTATCAAAGGCCATCGCCGACCACTCGTCGAAGGTGAACTTCCCCGGGCGACTGAGCAGCGCACGCGACGCACGCGCGCGCCAGTTGTCGGCGTGGAGGCCGATGTACTTCGGGAAGTCGGCGCGCTTCGGGTTGGCGTCGGC